>JASHUO010000521.1 GCA_030039975.1 Alphaproteobacteria bacterium | reverse complement strand
CACGAGATCGGCGCAGGCGCGGACCCGCGTCTCGCCAGCCTGCTGTTCGTCCTATGGAACGCGGTCCTTGGCGGCGCGGTGGCCGCGATTGCCTGGGCCACCGGTGAGCCGCCGCGCTGGCGCTGGGGCGGTTAGCGAAACCGCATCGCCGTCTTGACCACTATATCCGTCCGGCCACCAGCAGGACGATGACAATGATGAGCAGCAGGCCGAGGCCGCTGCTGGGGTAATAGCCCCAGCCGGCGCTGTAGGGCCAGCTCGGGAGCGCACCAATCAGCAAGATGATGACAATTATCAGCAGAATCGTGCCAAGCACAGGCTTTCCTCCAAAGCGTCAGATGTTCTTCGTCGAGACAACAGCGGCCGCTCAAAGGACGTTCCGGTTGCCGTCGCATTGAAGGCGACCCGCCGCGACGGCATACTGCAGCGCGAAGGGAGGCAGACATGGCCATCCGCGTGACGCCGCTTCATCCGCATCTCGGCGCCGAGGTGACCGGCACCGATCTCGCGAACCCCCTGGGGGCGGAGGAATTCGCCGAGATCGAGCGCGCCTTCCACCGCCACGCGGTGCTGGTCTTTCCCGGCCAGCCTCTCACCGACGATCAGCAGATCGCCTTTTCGCGCCTCTTCGGTCCGCTCGAGACCAGCCCCGAATATGCCGGCAGCAAGAAGTCGCGCCTCGGCCGGCCCGAGATCGCCGACATCTCCAATCTCGATCCCGAAGGCCGCGTCATGACGGCCGCCGACCAGCGGCTGCTGTTCAACCGCGGCAACCAGCTCTGGCACACCGACAGCTCGTTCAAATACGTGCCGGCGCGCTGCTCGCTCCTGTCGGCGCGCGAGATCCCGCCGGCCGGCGGCGAGACCGAATTCGCCGATATGCGCGCTGCCTATGACGCGCTGCCCGAGGAGAAGAAGCGCGCCCTCGACGGCCTCGTCGTCGAGCACAGCATCTTCCGCTCGCGCTCGCTCATCGGCTTCAGGGAGTTCAACGAGGAGATCGGGCGCGAGCTGCCGCCGGTGCCGCAGCTGCTGGTGCGGCGCCATCCCGGCTCCGGCCGCAAGACGCTCTACCTCGCGTCGCACGCCTCGCATATCGTCGGTTGGCCGGTGGAAGAAGGGCGCAAGCTGATCGAGGAGCTGATCGCTTTCGCGACCGAGCCACGCTTCGTCTATCAGCATCGCTGGCGTGTCGGCGATCTCGTGATGTGGGATGATCGCTGCACCATGCATCGCGGCCGGCCCTATGACGACACGCGCTACCGCCGCGACATGCACCGCACCACCGTCTCCGACGAGCTCAACTCGGTCGAGCGCGAGCGCGGCACCGCGGCGGCGTAAGTGCGCGCCCTGCCACTTGCACGCAAGGACTCGTTCGACAGCGTTCTCGCCGAGCTGCGCGCCTGCACCGTCTGCGCGCCGCATCTGCCGCTCGGGCCGCGGCCGGTGGTGCGCGGGCTGCCGACAGCGCGGCTCCTCATCACCAGCCAGGCGCCGGGTACGAAAGTGCACGAGACCGGCCTCTCCTTCAACGACCGCAGCGGCGACCGGCTGCGCGCGTGGCTGGGCGTCGATCGCGACGCTTTCTACGACGAAAGCCGCATCGCCATCCTGCCGATGGGATTCTGCTATCCCGGTCGCTACGAGCGCGGCGGCGATCTGCCGCCGCGGCCGGAATGCGCGCCGCTCTGGCACGAGCGCGTTCGCGCGCTCTGGCCGCGCATTGCGCTCACCTTGCTGGTCGGCTCCTATGCCATCGACTACTACCTCAAGGGCGAGAAGCGGCCGAGCATGACCGAGACGGTCCGCGCCTGGCGCGACTACCTGCCGGACTTCCTGCCGCTGCCGCATCCGAGCTGGCGAACGACGCTGTGGGAGAAAAAGAACCCGTGGTTCGCCGCCGAGGTTCTGCCGGAGCTGCGCCGGCGCGTCGCGGCGCTGAGGTAGGGGTTTACGCGCTCAATCAAGGTTGTGCTTGCGATCCGGACGCCGCCGTTGACGCATCCTACGCCTCCCGCTCGATCCGCTCCATATCCTCGTCGCTGAAGCCGAAATGGTGGCCAATCTCGTGGATCAGCACATGGCGCACCACGGCCGGGAGTGGCTCGCCGGTCTCGCACCAATAATCGAGGATCGGGCGGCGATAGAGGAAAATGAGCTCCGGCTCGGCACGCGGATCCATGACGCTCTGATGCGGCAGCGCCACGCCGCGATAAAGGCCGAGGATGTCGAACGGACTCGCCAGATCCATCTCGCGCTCGGTCTCTTCGTCGGGAAACTCGTCGACGCGGATGACGACGCGGCCCATATGGCGCTTCAGCGCCGCCGGCACGGTCGCGAGCGCGCGCTCGGCGAGGAGCTCGAGATCGCCGAGGCTCGGCGGCGGACCGAATTCGCTCATGGCTTGATCTCCTTCTTGCGATCCGCCACTCCTGCTGCAATGGGGCTCACCCATGGGAGGCAGGGCATGGTCGAGAGACTGGCAGGCGCCGCGCGCAAATCGGCGCTCAAGGATATCCACGGCTGGTCCGAGGTCGAAGATCGCGACGCCATCCGCAAGACCTATCACTTCGGCAATTTCATCGAGGCCTGGGGTTTTATGAGCCAGGTGGCGCTCATCGCCGAAAAGATGAACCATCATCCGGAATGGTTCAACGTCTACAATCGGGTCGAGGTCATCCTGACGACCCACGATGCCGGCGGCCTCTCCGAGCGCGACATCCGCTTCGCCCACGCCGTCGACGAGCTCGCCCCGGCGCGAGATAAGGGTTGAGAGTTTTCAGTCGTCAGTCGTCAGTTGTCAGTCTCGATGCCGCCTGACTGACAACTGAAAACTGAAAACTGACGACTCCGCGGCCTCACTTCGGCTGCATCCGCAACGCACCATCGAGGCGGATGGTCTCGCCGTTCAGCATCGGGTTGGCGATGATGTCGAGCACGAGCCGCGCATATTCCTCGGGTCGGCCGAGGCGTTGCGGGAAGGGCACGGATTTGCCGAGGCTCTCCTGCACCGCCGGCGGCAGGCTCGCCATCAGCGGCGTCGCGAACAGCCCCGGCGCGATGGTGTTGACGCGGACGCCCATCGGCGCGAATTCGCGCGCCGCCGGCATGGTGAGCGCGACAATGCCGCCTTTCGAGGCCGAGTAGGCGGCCTGGCCGATCTGCCCTTCGAAGGCGGCAACCGAAGCGGTGGAGATGATGACGCCGCGCTCGCCCTCGGCCAGCGGCTCGAGCTTCTGCATGTCGACGGCGGCGAGCCGCATCAGGTTGAAGCTGCCGATCAGGTTGACGTTGATGACGCGGCTGAACTGGTCGAGCGGATGCGGCCCGTCGCGGCCGACGATGCGCATGCCGATGCCGATGCCGGCGCAGTTGATCAGCACCCGCGCCGGGCCCTGCGCCGCGCGCGCTTTCGCCACCGCCTCCTCGGCGCTTTTGGCGTCCGCGACGTCGCATTTCACGGCGACGCCGGCGATCTCGCCCGCCACCTTCCGCGCATTCTCCTCGTTGATGTCGAGCACCGCAACCTTGGCGCCCGCCTTCGCCAGCGCGCGCGCTGTCGCCGCGCCCAGCCCCGAACCGCCGCCGGTGACCAGCGCTGCCTGACCGTTCAGCTCCATGCCGTCCTCCCTGTCCTTGGCGGCGGCATGCTTAGCAGATCGGCCGCGGGCGTGCGATAGAGCTGGGGAACGGGTTGGCGGCGGCGAAAGACCGTGCTATGTCCGAGGGGTGGCCCCTCCGGGAAGCGCGGCGGCGCCCGCGCGAAAGCAGGTCGATCATGGTGAACAAGGTCTATCCCAGCGCCGATTCCGCGCTCGCGGGCTTGCTGCATGACGGCATGATGATCATGTCCGGCGGCTTCGGGCTCTGCGGCATTGCCGCGGCGCTGATCGATGCGGTGCGCGACGCCGGCGTCAAGCATTTGACCGTGGTCTCCAACAATGCCGGGGTCGATGGCGCGGGCTTGGGATTGCTGCTCGAGAGCCGCCAGATCCGCAAGATGATCTCGTCCTATGTCGGCGAGAACAAGCTCTTCGCACAGCAATTTCTTGCCGGCGAGCTCGAGCTCGAATTCAATCCGCAAGGCACGCTCGCCGAGCGCATCCGCGCCGGCGGCGCCGGCATTCCCGCTTTCTTCACCAAGACCGGCGTCGGCACGGTGATCGCCGAAGGCAAGGAGGTGCGCGTCTTCGACGGCGAGAAATACGTGATGGAACGCGGCCTCGTCGCCGACCTCGCCATCGTCCATGCCTGGAAGGGCGACACTGAAGGCAATCTCGTCTATCGCAAGACGGCGCGGAACTTCAATCCGATGATGGCGACGGCGGCGAAGGTCACCGTCGCCGAGGTCGAGCATCTCGTCGAGCCCGGCGAGATCGAGCCCGACCACATCATCACGCCCGGCATCTTCGTGCAGCGCATCGTGCATGTGAAGCATCCGAAGAAGCTCATCGAGCAGCGCACCGTGCGCAAGCGCACCTCGTAAGGAGGAAGACATGGCCTGGACACGCGAGGAAATGGCAGCGCGCGCGGCCAAAGAGCTGCGCGACGGCTTCTACGTCAATCTCGGCATCGGCATTCCGACTCTGGTCTCCAATTACATCCCACCGGGCATCTCGGTGCAGCTGCAGAGCGAGAACGGCATGCTCGGCATGGGTCCTTTCCCTTATGAGGGCGAGGAGGATCCCGACCTCATCAATGCCGGCAAGCAGACGGTGACGGAGCTGCCGACGACGAGCTATTTCTCCAGCGCCGACAGCTTCGCCATGGTGCGCGGCGGCCATATCGACCTCTCCATCCTCGGCGCCATGCAGGTCGCGGAGAACGGCGATCTCGCCAACTGGATGATCCCCGGCAAGATGGTGAAGGGGATGGGCGGCGCCATGGACCTGGTCGCCGGCGTCAAGAAGGTCGTCGTCGTGATGGAGCATACGGCGAAGGATGAGCCGAAGCTGTTGCAGCGCTGCACGCTGCCGCTCACCGGCGCCGGCGTCGTCGACATGGTGATCACCGATCTCGGCGTCTTCACCATCGACAAGAAGGCCGGCACCGGCATGGCGCTCATCGAACTCGCGCCGAAGGTCACCTTCGAGGAAATTCGCGCCAAGACCGAAGCCAATTTCCGCCTCGCGAGCGCCTAGCGTTCGTCGAGGGCGGCGTCAGCGTGCGTAGCAATCGCGAGAGCCGCACGTATCCGC
>JASHUO010000520.1 GCA_030039975.1 Alphaproteobacteria bacterium | reverse complement strand
GGGACCTACCGCCATCCGCCGATTTGCGCTAGGAGCCTGTTTGGGACATAGCATGGGCCTGCGTTGCGCGAGGCCTGCGCCCGTCACGGTTCTGGGGAGCGTCCGGTGTCGCCGGCCCTGCGCCTGCTCTATCGGCTCTACGAGAGCCGTCTGCTGCGGCAGATCGGCAGCCGGCCGCTGCCGCGCCATGTCGGCATCATTCTTGACGGCAATCGCCGGCATGGCCGCGCCCGCGGCATCACCGAGCCGCAGGAAATGTACCGCGTCGGTGCGGAGAAGCTCGACGACATCCTCGATTGGTGCGCCGACCTGCATCTTCCGACAGTGACCCTCTGGGTGTTCTCGCCCGATAATTTCCGGCGGCCCGAGCCGGAAGTGTCCGGCATCTTCGCCGCCATCGAAGCGAAACTCGCAACGCTAGCGCATGACCCGCTCGTCCACAGCCGCCGCGTGCGGGTGCGCGCGATCGGCCGACTGCCGCTTTTGCCGGAAACGCTGCTCCGGACCATCGACCAGGCGGAGCGCGCGACGGAGAGCTATGACGGCATGGATCTCAACATTGCCGTCGCTTACGGCGGAAGGCAGGAGATCGCCGACGCGGTGCAGGAACTGCTGCGCGACCGCGCGGCAAAAAGCGCGAGCCTCGATGACGCCATCGCCGCCGTCACGCCCGACGCCATCGCGTGTCATCTCTACACCGCGGGTCTGCCCGATCCCGATCTCATCATCCGCACCAGCGGCGAAATCCGGCTCTCCGGATTTCTCCTCTGGCAGAGCGTTCACAGCGAATACTACTTCACCGATGTGCTCTGGCCCGCCTTCCGCCGCGTCGATTTCCTGCGCGCCATCCGCACCTTCCAACAGCGCCAGCGTCGCTTCGGCGCGTAGGAGCAAAGCGCGTGGACCAAGCGAACATAGAACCGGCATCGATCAGCGGCTTTGCGCGGCGGCTGATGAGCGGCCGCTTCACCGTCACCGCGGAGCTGGTGCCGCCGGTCTCGACCGATCCCGCCGATCTCGCGGCGCGCGCCGCGCCGCTGAAAGGTCGCGTCGCCGCCGTCAACGTCACTGACGGCGCCGGCGCTCGCGCGCATCTCTCGAGCCTCGTTGCGGCGCATCTTCTGCTCCAGAACGGCATCGAGCCGATCCTGCAGATGGCCTGCCGCGACCGCAATCGTCTGGCGCTGGAGAGCGATCTGCTCGGCGCGCTGGCGCTGGGCGTGCGCAATCTGGTGGTGCTCACCGGCGATGACCCCAAAGCCGGCAATCAGCCCGAAGCGAAGCCGGTCTTCGATCTCGACAGCCGCGCCCTGCTGGCGCTGGCGCGGCGCCTCGGCACCGACCGCAAGCTGCCGCCGGACACGCCGGTGGACGGCGTGACCGAGCTGTTTCTCGGCGCCACCGACGTTCCGATCGATCCGCCGCCGGGCTGGGCGCCGACCGCGCTGGCAGAGAAGGCCGCGTCCGGCGCGCGTTTCGTCCAAACGCAGTTCTGCTTCGATATGGACATCGTACGCCGCTACACGGCGCGGCTCGCCGAGCACGGTCTCGCCGAGCGGATCAAGCTGCTGATCGGCGTCGCGCCGATTCCCTCGGCGCGCTCCGCGCGCTGGATGCGCGAGAAGCTCTACGGCACCATCATTCCCGATGCCGTGATCGCCCGGCTCGACAGCGCCGCCGATGCGCGGCGCGAGGGCATCAGGATTTGCGCCGAGCTGCTGCAGGAGCTGGCGACGATCCCGGGCGTCGCCGGCGCGCATGTGATGGCGCCACAGAATCCCGCGGCCATTCCCGAAGCGATCGCTGCGGCGGGGCTCGCTGCCTGACGCTTGTGCCGGCGCGGCGCTTCCGTTAGCTTCACTTCCGTCATCGGGGAGTAGCCGCCCTCCGCGAGAGGGGCTCGCGTCAACAGACTTGGCCGCTTTCGGGCGGACATGGCGCGGGCGGCCGGGACGCAAGGTTCCTGCGCTTGGCGAGACCTTTGGCATCGGCGGCGATCGCCCGGGCCGGGCGGAGCCTGCCGACGCCACTGGTCCACGCTCCGCCCGGCCCCGTTGAGCGCTCATGGAAGCCTTCTTGACCTCGCTCGGCATCGTCGCCATCGCCGAGCTCGGCGACCGGACGCAGATGCTCGCTTTCGTGCTCGCCGCGCAGTTCCGCCGGCCGATGCCGATCATCGCCGGCATCCTGCTGGCAACGCTGGCGAACCACGCATTGGCCGCTGCCGCCGGCGTCTGGCTCGGCGATCTGCTGTCGCCGCGCCTTCTCGACACGGCGCTGGGCGTTGCCTTCATCGCCATGGCGCTCTGGATGCTGATCCCGGACCGGCTCGATGAAAGCGCCGCCATGACACCGCGCCGCGGTGCCTTCCTCACCACGCTGGTGGGATTTTTCCTGTGCGAGATGGGCGACAAGACGCAGATCGCCACCGCCGCGCTCGCCGCCCGCTTCAGCTTGCTGCTACCGGTGATCCTCGGCACCACCACGGGGATGCTGATCGCCAATGTGCCGACGGTGCTCTTCGGGCACTATGCCGGGCGCGGTAGGGTTGCCGGCTGGACGCGCTATGTGGCGGCGGCGATCTTCGCGATCGAAGCGGTGCTGAGCTTCGCCGGCTATAGCGGGTTCTGACCTGCGAGTTCATCGGCCAACCGGTCATACCACCGCGTCTGCTCTGCCGGCGTCGCATGGGCGTTGGCGCCGCTGGGATTCGGCACGACGAAAAGCCGCGTCGCGCCGATCAGCACCGGCTGCAGGCCAAGCGCAGGCGCCGCTTTGTCGGCGGCGAGGCAGAGGTGAACGGGGCGATACCCGGTGATGCCGTGAAAACAGGCGAAGCGCGGGCGGTGGCGCTCCAGCTTCGCCGCGAGCGCGTCTATCCCGGCACCGATCTCGTTTGCGACTTCGGCGGCCCGTGCCGTCGGGCGCTTGACGAGGTCGGTGAAGCCGAACCCATGCTCGAGCAACACCCGATCCTGCGCCGGCGTCAAAACGGCAACGGCCAGCGCCCGCCGCGCCGGGCCGCTCAGTTTCGAGCGTGAAAAGGCGCGCCAGAAGCGATTGGTTGGCCGCGCAAAATAATGCCCGCGCTGCGCCGAATAGAGCGACGGATTGATGCCGACGAACACGACGTCGAGCCCGTCGCGGAGCAGATCGGGAAGAGTGTCCTCGGTCTCGTCTTCACGCATTTCCGCGACAGCCATATCACGCTCGGCGCCGTGCCGCGAGCACGGAACCCTTGCCATCCTTGCCATGGGCCGTTTGACTGGTGGTGCCGATCCAAATCAAAGGAGGGCGCCATGCCGGTGCTGCAGCGCGAGGACGCGGAGATCTATTACGAGGTCTATGGCGAAGGTTATCCGCTGCTGATCTTCGCGCCCGGCGGCCTGCGCTCGCAGCTCGCCTTCTGGCGACACAGCCCGAGCAATCCCGATGCGGCGGCGCCATGGATGAATCCGATGGTGGCGCTGGCGCCGCACTTCACCGTGGTGGCGATGGATCAGCGCAACGCCGGCCGCTCGCGCGCCAAGGTCCGCGCCACCGATGGCTGGCACAGCTTCGCCGAGGATCATCTGGCGCTGATGGATCATTTGGAACATCGGCGCTTCCACATCATGGGCGGCTGCATCGGCGCAAGCTTCTGCCTGACGCTCTGCGACGTGGCGGCGGAGCGCATCTCCGCCGCGGTGCTGCAAAATCCGATCGGCTTTGCCGATAATCGCGCCACCTGGAACGACGCCGTGCGCGGCTTCAGCAAAACCATGCGCGAGCGCGATCCCGGCCTCGATGAGGCGACCATCGCGCGCTTTGGCGCCAACCTTTTCGGCGGTGATTTCGTCTTCTCGGTGTCGCGCGATTTCGTGCAGCGGTGCCAGACGCCGCTGCTGCTGCAACCGGGCAGCGACACGCCGCATCCGGCCGCCGTGAGCGCCGAGATTGCGCGGCTGGCACCGAACCTCGAGGTGCAGCAGAACTGGCGCGGGCCCGAGCATCTCGCGGCGTCCATCCGGCGCGTCACGGAGTTTCTCCAACGCCACACGCCGTAACGCGCGACACGCTATTCAACCGTGCCGGTCGATTGACGAAAGCTGGGTGGCGACACATATGACGGTGGCCATGAAAACGCCTGCCGAACAAGATCGCGATCGACCGCAGATCGAGCCAGAAATCCTCCCACCCGAGCGCCATCGCCGCGGCAGCGCCGATGATCTATCGGGGGTTCGGGTGTTCATCGGCGCGTCCCAGGGATCGCGCGCCTACATCGTCAGGCCGGGCCTTCTCGCCGTTGCCGTGACCATGCTTGCGGTGGTGCTGGGATTTGGGTTGCTCGTCTTCGGCGCGTTTCTCGCGACAGCGATGATCGTCGTCGCCTCGGCCGGCGCCGTCTTGATCGGCCTCGCCCGCCTCTTCCTGCCGCGGCCGGGATCGCGGCGCTAAGCGCGCCGGGGCGGCTCAGCGGCGCAACCCAGCTCGCGCGAAAGCGCCGTCGCCGATTTTCGCACCAGCGCCGCCTTCTCCTGCAACGCGCGGATCGACAGCCGCCACACCGGGCCGGAAATACCGATCGCGCCGGCAACGCGGCCGGTGAAATCGTAGACGGGCACGGCGACGCAGCGCGCCTCGGCATCGAACTCGCCATCATCGAAGCCGATGCCGTTGCGGCGTACCGTGTCGATCTCGCGCGTCAGCGCGTCCGGCTCGACGATCGTCCGCGGCGTGAACCGGCGCAACTCATGCGCGGCGAGATAGCGGCTGAGCTGCTCGGACGACAGCGCCGCCAGCAAGACCTTGCCCAGCGCCGTACAATGGGCGGGGCGCGCGACGCCGACCTGGTCTGCCATCTGGAACATGCCGCTGCCCGCGGTCTTGGCCAGCACGACGATGGTGTCCCCCGAGCGCACGGCAAAATGGCTGCATTCCCCGGTGTCGCGCGTCAGCTTCTCGAGAACGGGCGTGGCGAGGCTCACCAGCTCGATCTCGTCGAGAGCGCCCGCCGCCAAGGTGAAGAGGCGCCGCCCAATGCGGTAGCGCTTGCTGTCGCGGGGCTGCTCGACATAGCCGAGCGACAGCATGGTTTTGACGAGGTGGAAGGTGGTGCTGTTGTGCAGGCCCACCCGCTTGCTGAGTTCGGCGAGGGCGATGCCGTCGCGGTTGCGCGCGATTTCCTCGAGCAGGGCAAAGGCCCGCTCCAGCGATTGAATACCGCCGCGCTCGCGTCCGCCCTCCCGCTCTTCGGCCGAAATTGCGTCAACCGCCGTCGCCTTGTCCACGACGCTCGTCTTCATGAGATCGGCGCCTCGTCGCTCACCGGCGTCGTGACCACGATGAAGGTCAACGGCGTCAGACCGGTGTTGTAAAGCGCGTGCTCGACGCCGGGCGGAATGAAGATCACATCGTGCTCGCGCACCACCTGCCGCTTGCCGTCGATCTCCATCAGGCCTTGTCCGGCGAGCACGTGATAGACCTGCTCCTGAATTTTGTGGGTATGCGGCGCCACATAAGCCTTGGGCGCATAGGTCGAGATGCGGTGATCGACATGGCGCGAGCCAGTCGTCTCGGGACGTACCAGCAACTTCGACAGCGCGCCGCCGAAATGACCGGGCAGCTCGTCCCATGGCACTTCGGCGATATTGCGGATCGATGGTTCGCGTTTTCCCGTCTTGCTCATGAGGCTCTCCCCGTGCAGTGCTGCGCGGTTCAATGGCCCAACGCCTCTTGCGGCAGGTATTTGCTGCCGAACACCGGCTCTCTATGCGGGATCGGCGGCAGCGCCCAGGTGCCGACTGCCGGCGGCCGGATATTGGCGTCGACATGGACGTCGAGCAGGCAGGGCTTTCCGAGCTTGATCGCATGCTCGAGCGCGCCTTTGAAATCCTCCGACCTGGTCACGGTGATGCCCTCGACGCCGCAAGCGCGCGCCAGCGCGGCGAAGTCGGGGTTGTAGGGCTTCTTGTTCGGCCCCTGATAGAAGGCGGTGCCGAGCTCGCGGCCGTTGAACAGCCCGTACTGGATGTCGCGGATCGCGCCCCAGGCGAAATTGTTCCACACTACCCAGACGGCGGGAATGTCGTATTCGACCGCGGTGCACAGCACATGCGGCACCATGGTGAAGCCGCCATCGCCGCACACCGCGACGCAAGGCCGGTCGGGCGCGGCCAGCTTGGCGCCGAGAATGGCGCTCGGCCCGAACCCCATGCCGGAGAAGCCCCAGGTGTTGAGCATGGTCTGCGGCCGCCGCGCTTCCCAGAACTGCATGTACCAATTGTGATGCACGCCGGAATCGAGCGACAGGATCGCATCGTCCGGCAGCACCGCGCGGCAATCCGCGACCACGCGCTCGGGCCGGATCGGCGAGGCATGGAGCGCGAAATTCGGCCGGACATACGCCTCCCATTCCGCCCGCCAGCGCGCGATCTCGGCATGCCAGGGCTTGAGCCGCTCGCCTTTTTGCACAGTGCGGCGCTCCAGCTCGGCGAGCAGCTGGCGCAGGAAGGTGCGGGCGTCGGCGAGGATGGCGAGATCGGGAGCGTAATTGCGGCCAAGCTCGGCATGGTCGAGATCGACATGGATGAGCTTGGTGATCGGGAAGTTCCAGGAATAGCCCGGCAACCACGAGGAGGAGGAGCGATCATCGAAGCGCGCGCCGAGTGCCAGCACGACATCGGCATGCCGTCCCGCCTGGTTGGCGGGGTAGGTGCCGTTGCGGCCGATGAAGCCCAGCGACAGCGGATCGCCCATGGGAAGGCAGCCCATGCCGTTGGGCGAGCTCAGCACGGGAATGCCGAGGCGATGGACCAGCTCAGTCAGCTCGGCGCTCGCCTCCGACAAGGTCACGCCATGCCCGATGAAGATCGCCGGCCGCTCGGCGGCGAGGATCATCTCGGCGGCGGCGGCGATATCTTCCGGCGCGGCGCCGCTGCGGCGCGCATTGAACCCGTCCCAGGCCGGCTCGAGCTCGACATCGGCCTCTTCCTGGAAGAGGTTGAAGGGCACATCGACATTGACCGGGCCGGGCCGCCCGCTGGTCATCGTCATTGCCGCCTGACGCAGCGCCAGCGGCAGCATCTCGACGCGCGTCGGCTGGAAGCTGCGCTTGACCACGGGGCGGATGACATTGGGGAAATCCGCCTGGTTATGCCGGTTGAGCTCCTGGAAGGGGCTGCGGTTGAACTGCGAGGTCGGGACATTGGCGGTGATCGCCAGCATTGCCGAGGAATCGGTCTGCGCCACGGCGAGCGCCATCACCAGATTGGCCGAGCCCGGCCCACAAGAGGTCAGGGTCGCGACCGGGCGATGCTTCACCCGGAAATAGCCATCCGCCATATGCGCGGCGGTCTGCTCGTGGCGGGGCGAGACCAGCTTGATCTTGTCGCGCACGTCATAAAGCGCGTCGAGGATGCCGACATTGCCGTGGCCGCACAGGCCGAAAATGTACGGGATCTTCTCGCGGACCAGGAACTCGGCGATGAGCTCGCCGCCTTTCATGCGCGCCATCGAACCACCCTCCCGGTTATTATGCCCGCCGGCTCGGCCGGTTATGGCCTTTCACAATGTCGGATGTCAACCGACGATGTGGCATAAGCCCTGACCCGGCTCTGGCCGCGCTGCGGAAACTCCGATAGCATCGCGACCAAGCCCAAGCCCATTCGCTGCGGCCATCACCCAAAGACAGGGAGCAAAGAGCCATGGCGCCACCGAGCAAGCTCGCGCATATCGTGCTGCAGACCAATCACATCGCCGCGATGCAGGACTGGTACTGCAAGGTCCTGAGCGCGCGGGTGATCCATGATGGAAGCCCGTTCATCTCCTTCATCAGCTATGACGACGAGCATCACCGCATCGCCTTCCTCGATCCCGGGCCGCTGGCGGCGCGCGAGCCGGGCGCCGTCAGCCCCATGGCCGCCGGCCGCGAGTCGGGCTTGCACCATGTCGCGTTCACCTTCGCCACCCTGGGCGATCTTGTGGAGAACTATCAGCGCCTTAAGGCGACCGGCATCACGCCCGTCTGGTGCATCAATCACGGCCCGACGACGTCGATGTATTACCGCGACCCCGACAACAACCAGGTCGAGCTGCAGATCGACAATTTCGCGACCGCCGAGGAAGGCCGCGCCTATATGGAATCGCCCGCCTTCCGCAAGAACCCGGTCGGCATCGACTTCGATCCCGACACGCTCACCACCCGCTTCCGCGCCGGCGCCAGCGTCCGCGAGCTGACGCTGATCGAGTAGTCACCGCCGTCAGCCTCGCCGCACGACCGGCGCTGCCGCGCCCTCGATCAGCACATTGACGCAGGCGGGCTTGCCGCTGGAGAAAGCGCGCTCCAGCGCTGCGGGCAGCTCGGCGGCGCTGCGCACGAACTCGCCATGGCCGCCAAGGGCGGCGGCGACGAGGTCGTAGCGCGTCGCTGGCGCCAGGGTGCAGCCCTGTGTCCGCGCCGGCCCGTAGTGGCGGAGCTGGATCTGATGCTCGGCGTTCCAGCGGCTATCGTTGCCGACCACCGCGACGAAGGGCAGGCCGCTTCGCACCGCCGTGTCGAACTCGGCCATGTGAAATCCGAACGTGCCGTCGCCGAGCAGCGCGAGCACGCTGCTTTCCGGCCGCGCTGCTTTGGCGCCGATGGCGAAGGGGAGGGACGGGCCGATGGCGCCGGCGACGCCGTTGATCACCCGGTTCGGCGCGCGCAGCGTTGCCTGCGCCCATTGCCCGAATTC
>JASHUO010000519.1 GCA_030039975.1 Alphaproteobacteria bacterium | reverse complement strand
TTGAGGCAGGCGTCGAGCGCCAGCTTGCCGTCCGCCGCTTCTTCGATGTTGAAATGCAGGTCCTCGAGGATGCGGCGGGCAACCTTCCGCACCACGCGGCTATCGTCGACGATGAGACAGGACTTCATGCCTCGTTACTCCGCGCTCGCGGCGTTGGCTCAGGCCGCCTCTGCGCGTGCTGAGAAGTCGAGCACGCGGGCCACGTCGAGCACGATCAGCAGCGTCTTGTCGAGGCGGAAGATGCCGCCCGAGACGTCGCGCCAGATCGGATCCAGCGTCGCCGGGTTGCGTTCCGCCATCCCGGTATCGAGGCTCAGCACCTCGCCGACCGCGTCGACCATGACGCTGTAGAGCTCGCCGCCGTGATCGACGACGACGCTCATGCCGTTCTGGCCCTCGGGCAGCGGCGGCAGGCGCAGGCGGGTGCGCAGATCGATGGCGGTGACGATGCGGCCGCGCAGGTTGAGCGACCCGGCGACCTCGGGCGGCGCGAGCGGAATGCGGGTGATGCGCTGCGGTCCGAGCACGTCCTGCACCTGCAGCACCGGGATGCCGAAGAGCTGCTCGGCGACGGTGATCGACACGAACTCGTGCTGGTCGCCGGCGATGCCGCCGGCCTTGTTGCGCGGATCGACGCCGATGTCCTTGCTCATGCGGCACCTCTCTCAACATTGAGCGCTTCGGAGAGCGTATGGAGCAGCGCGTCACGGTCGAACTTGGCGACATAATCGCTGAAGCCGGCGGCCCGGCCGCGGTCGAGATCGCGCGGCGTCGCGTGCGAGGACAGCGCGACGAGCGGCGTGTTCTGCCAGCGCGTGATGCTCTTCACCGTGCTGGCGAACTGGAAGCCGTCCATGCCGGGCATCTCGATGTCGCTGATGATGACGTCGAAATCCTGACCCGCTTCGCAGAGGCTGAGCGCGCGATCGGCGGACTCCACCGTCGTCACCTCGTAGCCCGCCACCGACAGCAGCGGCGTCAGCAGGTTGCGGAAGAACGGGCTGTCATCGACGAGCAGCACGCGCTTGCCGTTTTGACCTTCGAACTCGCCGTCGCTGCGGTTGCCGAACCAGTCGTTGTAGGCCTGGGTCAGGTAGAAGCCGGCATCGATCAGGTCGGTCGCCTTGCCGGCGATGATGGCGCTGCCGATCACGCCCGGACGGTCGACCGCCACTTCGATCTTGAGCTGGTCCTCGACGATGTCGACGATCTCGTCGACCACCAGGCCCATGGTGTGCTCCTTGTCGGCGAAGACCAGGATCGGCTGGCGGCCCTCTTTGCCCATCTGGTAGTTCGGGTCGATGGTGACCAGCGGCATGAGCTTGCCGCGATACTGCACCACCGGCTTGTCGTGCGAGTACTCGATCTGCCCCGAGTCGATCTCCTCGAGACGGGCGATGAGCGCGAGCGGCACCGCCTTGGGTGCGCCGCTGCCGGCGCGGAACAGCAGCAGGCTGGTGAGCTCGTTGCGTATGCCGGTCTTGGCGGCCGCCTCCGCCGCCTTCTTTGCATTCTCGCTGACGGTGATCTCGCCCGTGCCGGCGGCGATGCCGTTGGGATCGAGGATCATGATGACGCTGCCATCGCCGAGGATGGTGTTGCCCGAGAACATCGAGATGTCGCGCAGGATCGGCGCCACCGGCTTCACCACGATCTCTTCGGTGTCGAAGACGCGATCGACGATGATGCCGAAGGTGTAGGTGCCGACTTGCGTCACGACGATGAAGGTCTCGCCTGGCGCCTCGACGCGCTTGCCGAGCCGCAGCAGCTCCTGCAGCGAGACCAGCGGCAGCAGGCGGTCGCGCAGGCGCAGCACCGGCGCGTTGTTCAGCCACTCGACGGTGGTCTCCGAATTCGCCGCGGCGCGCACCAGCTCGATCACGCTGATCTGCGGGATGGCGAAACGCTCGCCGGCGCATTCGACGATGAGCGCCGAGACGATGGCGAGGGTCAGGGGGATCTTGATGACGAAGGTCGAGCCTTTGCCGCGCTGGCTCTTCATCTCGACGGTGCCGCCGATCTTCTCGATGTTGGTGCGCACCACGTCCATGCCGACACCGCGGCCCGAGACGCTCGTCACCTTGGCCGCGGTGGAGAAGCCGGCCTTGAAGATGAACTGCTGGATCTGCTGCTCGGACATCGCGGCAAGATCGCTCTCGCTCGCAAGGCCCGTAGCGATCGCCTTCTGCTTGATCTTGTCGATGTCGAGACCGCGCCCGTCATCGGCGATCTCGATGATGATATGGCCGCCTTCGTGATAGGCGTTGAGGGTGATCGTGCCGGTTTCGGGCTTGCCCGCCGCGGCGCGGTCGGACGGCATCTCGACGCCGTGATCGGCCGAGTTGCGCACCATGTGCGTCAACGGGTCCTTGATCATCTCCAGGACCTGGCGGTCGAGCTCGGTCTCGGCGCCGTGCATCTCGAGGTCGATCCGCTTGCGCAATTCGTGCGAGAGGTCGCGCACGATGCGCGGCAGCTTGGCCCAGGCATTGCCGATCGGCTGCATGCGCGTCTTCATCACGCCTTCCTGCAGCTCGGTCGTGACATGAGAGAGCCGCTGCAGCGGCGCGCCGAATTCGCTGTCCTTGTGGCTGCGCAGGATCTGCATGAGCTGATTGCGCGTCAGCACCAGCTCGCTCACCATGGTCATGAGGTTCTCGAGCAGGTCGACGTTGACGCGGATGCTCTGCGCCGCGACCGCCGATTCCTTGGCCTCCGCCGCCGCTTCGCTGCGCGGCTCCTTCGCCTCTTTGGCCTCCTTGGGCTCTTTCGGCTCCTTGGCTTCCTTCGCCGCTTTCGGCGCCGGCGCCGCGGCGGGCTTCGCCTCTTCGGGCGCCGGAGCGGGCGCGGCCGCCGGCTCGTCGAGGATGGGCGTCGCCAGCACCGGCGCCGCCGGCTTCGGCTCGGGCTTGGGCTCCGGCTTCGGCTCGCGCTTCGCTTCGACGGT
>JASHUO010000518.1 GCA_030039975.1 Alphaproteobacteria bacterium | reverse complement strand
CGCCGCACCTCGGGATCGCGCACCTCCTGCATCAGCTGCGCCGCGCCGAAGCCCCAGATGAAGGGGTGCATGAAGGGCTTGCTCCAGCGCCCGGCCCGCGCTTCGGCGGCGAGCAGCTCGGTGACGTCCGCCTCCTTGAGCCAGAGATCGCGCAGCCCGTCCATCGGCAGGTTATGCGCCAGAGCCCGCGCCAGCATGGCGCCATTGATGCCGCCGGCCGAGGCGCCGGCGATGATGTCGACGACGACGCGAAGATCGACCTTGCGACCGATCTCGCGCAGCAGCTCGAAATAGACGGCTTCGGTATCATAAGGCCGGTTCGGCTCCGCCGTCTCGGCGAAGCGGGCGCTCGCCCGCGCGCCGCGGTCACGGATGTCGTGCAACGCGCTCGAAGCGCGGACGAGCTTCAGGATCTCTTTGCAGATGCCATGGATATAGACGGCGAGCGAGATGCCGCCGAAGCAGATGAGTGCGATGCGCAGCTCTTTTTCGCGCAAATCAACTCCTCTCGAAGGCGTTCCCGCCTTCACCCCAGCCGATGCCGCCACTACATCAAAGAGACGGCTGGGGATTCAAACTAAATTGAACACGCTTAACGAAGTTTAACTGGACATTGGCCCGGGCAACGCCAATTAACCCGCCATGCCGACCGCGCGGCCGGGCGTCGGCGCGCCCCTCTGATCGATGGAGACCTCATGGCGAGACGCGCAAGACCGCTTAATCAACCCGCCGCCGTCAGGAAATCCGGGGTCCGGGGCCGCCCGGATTTCGAGTGCATTGCATTTCTGTTGCAGGGCGGCGGCGCGCTCGGCGCCTATCAGGCCGGCGCCTATGAAGCGCTCGCCGAGGCCGAAATTCCACCCGACTGGGTCGCCGGCATCTCGATCGGCGCCATCAATTCGGCGATCATCGCCGGCAATCCGCCCGAGGAGCGCGTCGCGAAGCTGCGCACCTTTTGGGAAGGCGTCACCGCCACCCCGCACTGGGCCTTGACCGGCGACCCCGCCTCCCGCCTCGCCAAGGGCGACATGGCGCGGCGCTTCTTCAATCAGACGAGCGCCGCGACGGCGATGGTCGGCGGCGCGCCCGGCTTCTTCGCGCCCCGGGTGCCGCCGCCCTGGCTCCATCCCAATGGCTGCACCGAGGCGACGAGCTGGTACGACACGGCGCAGCTGCGCTCGACGCTCGAGCGGCTCGTCGATTTCGACCGCATCAACAACGATACGACGCGCGTCAGCCTCGGCGCGGTGAATGTGCGCTCCGGGAATTTTGCCTATTTCGACAATGAGATGCAGGAGATCGGGCCGGACCATGTCCTGGCCAGCGGCGCGCTGCCGCCCGGTTTTCCCGCGATCGAGATCGAAGGCCAGCATTATTGGGATGGCGGCCTCGTCTCGAACACGCCGCTGCAATGGGTGCTGCAGAACGGGCCGCGCCAGGACACGCTCGCCTTCCAGGTCGATCTCTGGAACGCGCGCGGCGATTTTCCCGCCAACCTCACCGAGGTGGCGACGCGGCAGAAAGAGATCACCTATTCGAGCCGGACGCGCGATCAGACCGACCGCTTCAAGCAGCTGCAGTGCCTTCGCCAAGCCGTCTGCAGCATCGCGGAGCAGCTGCCGCCGGAGCTGAAGGAGCTGCCCGAGGCGAAGCTGCTGCTCGAGTTCGGCGATCGCAAGGTCTACAACATCGTGCATCTCATCTACCGCACCCAGCGCTACGAGGGCGATTCCAAGGATTACGAGTTCTCGCGCCTCAGCATGGAGGAGCATTGGCGCGCCGGGTACAACGATACGCGGCGCGCACTCCGGCATCCCGAATGCCTGTCGCGGCCGGCCGGCATGGACGGGGTCGGCATCTTCGACTTCGCCAATCAGGGCGACTGACAACACCGCGCCGCGTTCGCGGCATCACCAGACTCGCCGCCCCAGCGGGCGGCATCATGAGGCCCGCCGCGCTAGCGGCATCACGAGGGGAGTGCGTGTGATGAAGCAGTCCGAGGTCCGCGAACGTGCCTTCGCCATGCCCTTGACCAGCCCGGCTTATCCACCGGGCCCTTATCGCTTCTACAATCGCGAGTTCCTCATCATCACCTATCGCTCCGACCCCGAAAAGCTGCGCGCCGTGGTGCCCGAACCGCTCGAGCTCGCTGAACCGGTGGTGCGCTATGAATTCATCCGCATGCCGGATTCGACCGGGTTCGGCGACTACACCGAGACGGGACAGGTGATCCCGGTGACCTTCCAGGGCCGGAAGGGCGGCTATTGCCACGCCATGTTCCTCAACGACGATCCGCCGATCGCCGGCGGCCGCGAGCTGTGGGGCTTCCCCAAGAAGCTCGCGAATCCGACGCTTCATACCGAGATCGATACCGTCGTCGGCACGCTCGACTACGGGCCGGTGCGCGTCGTCACCGGCACCATGGGCTACAAGCACAAGGCGCTCGACGCCAAGACGGTGGCGACAGCGCTCGCGGCGCCCAATTTCCTGCTCAAGATCATTCCCCATGTCGACGGCACGCCGCGCATCTGCGAGCTGGTCGAGTACTATCTCGAGGACATCACGGTGAAAGGCGCCTGGACCGGCCCGGCCTCGCTCGCGCTCAACCCGCACGCGCTCGCGCCGGTGGCCGATCTGCCCGTGCTCGAGGTGGTGTCGGCGACGCACATCCTCACTGACCTCACCCTCGGCCTCGGCAAGGTCGTCTTCGATTATCTGCGCTGATAGCCCCAAGGAGAATAACGATGCGCCTCAAGGACAAAGTCGCTTTCATCACCGGCGCCGCCAGCGGCATCGGCAAGGAAATCGCCGCCACCTTCGCCCGCGAGGGCGCCAAGGTGGTGATCGCCGACCTCAATCAGCAAGGCGCCGAGGCGGTCGCGGCCGAGTTCGGCAGCCGCGACCGGCGCGCGCTCGGCGTCGCCGTCGACGTCACCAACGAGGCGCAGGTCGACGCCGCGGTGGCGAAGACCGTCGCCACCTTCGGCCGCCTTGACATCCTGGTGAGCAATGCCGGCATCCAGATCGTGGCGCCGCTCGACCAGTTCGAATTCGCCAAATGGAAACAGCTGCTCTCGATCCATCTCGACGGCGCGTTCCTGACGACGCGCGCCGCGCTGCGCCAGAT
>JASHUO010000517.1 GCA_030039975.1 Alphaproteobacteria bacterium | reverse complement strand
TTCTCGATCTGCGCCCTTGGCCTCGTCTCCGGGCGCCATACCCTCGCGCAATTGTCGTTCGGCGCCGTGGTGCTCGGCGTCACCATCTCGGGCATGCACTACTCGGCGATGGCCTTCACCCGCTTCACCGAGCTCGCCGACGCTCCACCGGTCGCAACGCCGGTCATTCAGTCGGAGTATCTGGCGCTCATCGTGCTGGTGGCGGCGTTTTGCGTGTGCGGCGTCTTCCTGCTCACGGCGCTGCCGCTGGAAGGCGCCGCGAGCGACGCCGGCGCCCAGCTGGCCACTGCCGTGACCGCCTCTGCCGTGGAGCCAGGCCCGCCAAGCGAGCGCGTGCTGCTCGCCGAAGACGCCGAGCCGCCCTTGGTGCGTGACGAGGCCAACGGCGCCGGCCACCCTCGGCTCCCCTATGAGCAGCACAACGCCATCTATTTCGTCGATGCCGAGCGCATCCATGCGATCAAGGCGGAAGGGCACTACACCAAGCTCTATGACGGCGCCGAGGTCTATTTCTGCCCCTGGTCGATCTCCAAGGTCGAAGCGCATGTGGCAGGACACTCCTTCCTGCGTACGCACCGCAGCTTCCTGGTCAATCTCCGCCACGCCCGCGCGTTCCAGCGGAAAGACGACAAGGCCTATCTCATCGTCCCTGCGGTGAAAGAGGCGATGGTGCCGGTGAGCCGCTTCCACGTCGCCGAAGTCCGGCGCGCCCTGGGGATCTAGCGGCGGCGCCGCCATTCGTGCAGCCATACCGCATTTCGTGCAAAGTCGGGGGCAAGCCGTTGATTTCGGCTACCTGCTGCGGCGGGGCAGGATCATCCTGGGCTGAACCGGCGCCAGCTCTCGGCCGGAGGTGAATTCCGGCGAGCGCTCGGCGCGCGACAAGCCCAGGGAGGAACAAAAAGTGATCCCCGCGCCTTTCGACTATCACCGGCCGCGGACGCTCGACGAGGCGATCGCGCTGCTGGCGGCTCATGACGAGGCGGCGCGCGTCGTCGCCGGCGGCCATAGTCTCATCCCGATGATGAAGCTCCGCCTCGCCGCGCCGGAGCACCTCATCGACCTGCAGGATCTGGCGGAGCTGCGCCGCATCGGCGCCGACGGGCAGGTGCTCGTCATCGGTGCGATGACGACCCAGCAAGAACTCATCGCCTCGGCGCTGCTGGCGGCGAAATGCCCGATCCTGCGCGAGACCGCGCTCCAGATCGCCGATCCGCAGGTGCGTGCCCTCGGCACCATCGGCGGCAATGTCGCCAATGGCGATCCCGGCAACGACATGCCGGCGGTGATGATGGCGCTGGATGCCCGTTACCGCCTCAAAGGGCCGCGCGGCGAGCGCGAGGTCGCGGCACGCGACTTCTATCTCGGCAGCTTCGACACGGCGCTGAAGCCGGGCGAGATCCTGACGCAGATCATCATACCGACGCCGCCCGACGGGCATGGCTTCGCCTATGAGAAGCAGAAGCGCAAGATCGGCGACTATGCCACCGCCGCCGCGGCGGTGATCCTGACGGTGGCGCAGGGACGTTGCAGCGCGGCTGCGGTCGCCTTGACCAACGTCGCGCCGACCCCGCTCTTCGTCGCCGCTTCCGGCCAAGCGCTGGTCGGGACCCGCTTCGAGACCAGCGCCGTCGCCGAGGCGGTGCGGCACGCGACGACGCTGGCCCACCCTGCCGCCGACCAGCGCGGCCCCGCGGAGTTCCGCACCCATGTCGCCGGCGTGATGGTCCGCCGCGCGATCGAGCGCGCCAAAGCGCGCGCGGCCTGAGCGGCAGGAGGAAACCATGGCAAAAATGCACATCAAGCTGACGGTGAACGGCCGCGCCGTCGAGAGGCTGGCCGAGCCGCGGATGCTGCTCATCCACCTCTTGCGCGAGGAGCTGAGCCTCACCGGCCCGCATATCGGCTGCGACACCAGCCATTGCGGCGCCTGCACCGTCGATCTCAACGGCAAATCGGTAAAGTCCTGCACCGTCTTCGCGGCCCAGGCCAATGGTGCGACCATCCTCACCATCGAGGGCATGGCCGCGGCCGACGGCACGCTGCACCCGCTGCAGGAAGCCTTCCGCGAGCATCACGGCCTGCAATGCGGCTTCTGTACGCCCGGGATGATCACCCGCGCCTATCGGCTGCTGCAGGAGAACCCCAATCCGAGCGAGGCCGAGATCCGTACCGGCATCTCCGGCAATCTCTGTCGCTGCACCGGCTATCAAAACATCGTCAAAGCGATCCGCGCCGCCGCGGAGCGCATGAGCTCGTCCAAGGAGGCCGCAGAATGAGCGCCGTCGTAGAGACCGCCGAGGCACGGACGCAGAAGCTCGAAGGCCTCGGCACCAAGCGCAAGCGCGTCGAGGATGCCCGCTTCACCCAAGGCAAGGGCCACTATGTCGACGACATCAAGCTCCCGGGCATGCTGTTCGGCGATTTCGTGCGCTCGCAATACGGCCATGCCCGCATCAAATCGATCAAGAAGGATGCGGCGCTGGCACTGCCCGGCGTCGTCGCGGTGCTCACCGCGGCCGAGCTGAAGCCGCTCAAGCTGCATTACATGCCGACGCTTGCCGGCGACGTCCAGGCGGTGCTCGCCGACGAGAAGGTGCTGTTCCAGGGACAGGAGATCGCCTTCGTCGTGGCGCAGGACCGCTATACTGCGGCCGACGCCGTCGAGCTCATCGAGGTCGAGTATGAGGAGCTGCCGGCGATCAACGACCCGACCAAGGCGATGGCGCCCAATGCTCCGGTGCTGCGCGACGATCTCCAGGGCAAGGCCGAAGGCGCGCATGGCAAGCGCAAGCACCACAACCACATCTTCACCTGGGAGGTCGGCGATGCCGAGGCCACGGCCGGCGCGCTCGCCCGCGCCGAGGTGGTGGCGAAGGAGCGCATCGTCTATCAGCGCGTCCATCCCTGCCCGCTCGAGACCTGCGGCTGTGTTGCGTCGATGGACAAGATCAACGGCCATCTGACGGTGTGGGGCACCTTCCAGGCACCGCATGCGGTGCGCACCGTCGCTTCGCTGATCTCGGGCATTCCCGAGCACAAGATCCGCATCATCTCGCCCGATATCGGCGGCGGCTTCGGCAACAAGGTCGGGGTCTATCCCGGCTATATCTGCTCGATCGTCGCCTCGATCGTGACCGGCGTGCCGGTCAAATGGATCGAGGACCGGATGGAGAACCTGCTCGCCACGGCTTTCGCGCGCGACTACCACATGACCGGCGAGATTGCCGCCACCAAGGAGGGAAGGATCACGGCGCTGCGCTGCCATGTGCTGGCCGATCACGGCGCCTTCGATGCCTGCGCCGATCCGACCAAGTATCCGGCCGGCTTCTTCAGCATCTGCACCGGCTCCTACGACATCCCGGTCGCCCATCTCTCGGTGGACGGCGTCTATACCAACAAGGCGCCGGGCGGCGTCGCCTATCGCTGCTCGTTCCGCGTCACCGAGGCGTCCTACTTCATCGAGCGCATGATGGATGTGCTGGCGCGCAAGCTGCAGCTCGACCCGGCCGAGATCCGGCGGCGCAACCTCATCCGCAAGGAGCAGTTTCCCTATCGCTCGGCGCTGGGCTGGGAATATGACAGCGGCGACTACCTCACCGCCTTGGACAAGGCGCTGCAGACGGTCGACTATGCCGCTCTGCGCGAAGAGCAGCGCCGCAACCGCGAGGCTTTCGCCC
>JASHUO010000516.1 GCA_030039975.1 Alphaproteobacteria bacterium | reverse complement strand
GAAAGCGCTGATCTGGGAGGGCGCGTATTTCTTGCCGCGGCTCTCAACCCAGGCATCGCCATTGTCGCCCTGGATGATCTTGAAGGGGACGAGGTCCATCTCCTTCCTGACCATCGGGTCGCTCATGCGCCGGCCGATGAGGCGCTTCACGCCATAGAAGGTATTGTCGGGATTGGTCACCGCTTGCCGCTTGGCAGGCTGGCCGACCAGGCGCTCGCCGCTCTCGGTAAAGGCGACCATCGAGGGCGTGGTGCGCATGCCCTCGCTATTCTCGATCACCTTCGCGCTCTTCCCCTCCATCACGGCGACGCAGGAATTCGTCGTGCCGAGATCGATGCCGATTACTTTTGCCATAGCCACCTCTTGTTGCAGCAGGATCCCACAGCCCTAGAGGCACTGCGCGGAACCCCCTCAGGATTGGTCCGTCACACGATTTCCCTGTGTCCGGCAGGGTTTATATATGAACGGCCGGGCTTCGCTACAACGGCGAAGCCTGTTCTCCCCCAATCGTCACACCCGGCCGCAGATATGGGGAGGGAGAGGGCGAAAATGCAAGGCGTCCTGCGGCAAATGGCGCCGGCGGCACGCGCCTTCGGCGAACGCTCGGACAGCGAGCGCTACCCTCTACACGCGGTGGTTGATAAGCCCGCCGCCGCCGGCGCCACGGCGACCCCTCGGGTCGCCCCGAGGAAGGCGCCCGCCGCTCAGACGACCTCGTCGAAGCGCGGGCCGTCGGTGGGGGGACGGCTTTCGCCCTTGGCGACGCCCACCATGGCCGGGCGCAGCAGCCGGTCATGCATGAGATAGCCGGGCTGCAGCACCTGCACCACCGTTCCGGCCGGCTGGCCGGTGCTCTCCACCTCGAAGATCGCCTGGTGGAGATTGTGGTCGAAGCGCTCGCCGACCGGATCGATGCGGCGGATGCCGTTGCGCTCGAAGGCGGCGAGCAGCTCGCGCTCGGTCGCGCCCACCCCCTCGATGAGCTTCAGCATACGCTCGTCGGCGATCTCCTCCGGCGGCACGCTGTCGAGCGCACGGCGCAGATTGTCGGCGACGTTCAGAAGATCCTTGGCCAGCGCGTTCGCGCCGTATTTCGAGGCGTCGGCGCGCTCGCGCTCGGCGCGGCGCCGCACATTCTCGGTCTCGGCGAGCGCGCGCAGCAGCCGGTCCTTGGTTTCGGCGAGCTCGGCCTCGAGCTGCGCCAGCCGCTCGGCGGTCACCGCTGCGGCGCCGGCCTCGGGCGGGGCCGGGGTGTCTTGTGCATCGTTCATGGGGTGTCTTCCACGCTTATCCCAGAAGCTTGCCGATCACCTTCGCGGTGTAGTCCACCAGCGGGATGATGCGGGCGTAATTGAGGCGCGTCGGGCCGATGACGCCGATCGCGCCGACCACTTGCTCGCGGCTGTTGGCATAGGGCGCGACGATCATCGAGCAGCCGGCGACGCCGAAGAGCGGGTTGTCGGAGCCGATGAAGATCTGCACCCCCGCGCCCTCGCGCGTCGCGTCGAGGAGCCGCAGCATCGCCTCCTTGGTCTCGAGCATATCGAAGAGCGCGCGCAGCCGCTCGAGATCGGCGAGCGCAGTGACATCGTCGAGCAGCTTGGCCTGACCGCGGACGATGAGCGCCGAGCCCTCGCCGCCGCCGCCCCAGGAAGCGAGCCCGGCCTCGACCAGGCGCCGTGTCAGCTCGTCGAGCTGCGCCCGGCTCGATTCCGCATCGGCGGCGATCATCACCTTGGCCTCGTCGATCGTATGGCCGATGAGGCGCGAACTCAGATAATTGCTCGCCTGCACCATGGTCGCAGGCGGCGTGCCGACGGGAACTTCGATGAGCCGGTTCTCGACCAGGCCGTCCTCGGTCACCATGACGACGAGGGCGCGGCCGGGAGACAGCGGCACGAATTCGATATGCTTCAGCGCCCGCCGCTCGGTCTTGGGCGCGACCACCAGCCCGGCGCAGCGCGATAGGCCGGAAAGCGCCGCCGTCGCTTCCTCCAGCGCCTGCGGCAGGCTTTTGCCGGCCGCCGCCAGGCGGCCGTCGATGCTGCGCCGCTCCTCCTCGCTGAGCCCGCCCAGCTCGAGCAAGCCATTGACGAAGAGGCGCAACCCCGCTTCGGTCGGCAGCCGGCCGGCCGATGTGTGCGGGGCGAAGAGCAGTCCGGAATCCTCGAGATCGGCCATGACGTTGCGGATGGTGGCGGGCGACAGATCGAGGCCGCCGCGGCGCGACAAGGTGCGCGAGCCGACCGGCTCGCCGGTCTCGACATAAGCATCGACGATCAGGCGGAAGACCTCACGGCTGCGCTCGTTGAGCTCCGTGACGACCGGTTTGGGGACGGGCGGCAGCCGTTCCGCAGCCATAGCTCTCTCAGACATCCCTGGGGCGCCGCGAAATGTAGGGAGGGCATACCGCAGCGTCAACCGCCGAACCCTGGACGGCGCCCGTCGCCCGCACTAGCTTGTGGCATCGCAGACCAGAAAGGTAACGACATGCCGCGCCCTTCCGGCCGCGCCCCGCACGAGCTGCGTCAGGTGCGCCTCGAGCCGGGCTTCGCCAAATATGCCGAAGGCTCCTGCCTCGCCCGCTTCGGCGACACCCATGTCCTCTGCACCGCCACCATCGAGGAGAAGGTGCCGCCCTTCCTGCGCAATACCGGCCGCGGTTGGATCACCGCCGAGTACGGCATGCTGCCGCGCTCGACGCATGAGCGCACCGAGCGCGAGGCGGCGCGCGGCCGCCAGAGCGGCCGCACCCAGGAGATCCAGCGGCTCATCGGCCGCTCGCTGCGCGCCGTCGCCGACCTTGCCGCGCTCGGCGAGCGGCAGCTGCGCATCGACTGCGACGTGCTTCAGGCCGATGGCGGCACACGCACCGCGTCCATCACCGGCAGCTTTGTCGCGCTCCAGATCGCGCTCAAGAAGCTGGTCGATGCCGGGACCTTGCCGAAGCTGCCGCTCACCGATGCGGTGGCGGCGATCTCCTGCGGTATCCATGGCGGCGAGGCGGTGCTCGATCTCGACTATGCCGAAGACAGCAACGCCGAAGCCGACGCCAATTTCGTCCTGACCGGCGCCGGCGGCATCGTCGAGATCCAGGCGACTGCCGAGCACAGCGCATTCCCCGAGCAGCGCTTCAGCGAGATGCTGGCGCTGGCGCGGCTCGGCATCGGGCAGCTCGTGCTGATGCAGCGCCGCGTGCTGGGGCTCGCCTGAGCCATGGCGCGCCGCCTCGCCGGGGACCGGCTGGTCATCGCCACGCATAACCGCGGCAAGCTCGACGAGATGGCGGCGCTGCTCCGGCCGTTCGGCGTTTTGGCGGTGAGCGCCGGATCGCTGGGGCTGGCCGAGCCGCAGGAGACCGGCGACAGCTTCGAGGCCAATGCCGAGCTGAAAGCGCTCGCTGCCGCCAAGGCGAGCGGACTGCCGGCGCTCGCCGATGATTCCGGGCTGGTGGTGCCGGCGCTCGACGGCGCGCCGGGGATATATTCCGCGCGCTGGGCCGGTCCCGAGCGCGACTTCGCCCGCGCCATGGCGCTGGTCGAGGAGCGGTTGCGCGGCAAGAGCGACCGCCGCGCCCATTTCGTCGCCGTGCTGGCGCTGGCCTGGTCCGACGGCCATGTCGAGTGCTTCCGCGGTGAAGTGCATGGCGATCTCGTCTTCCCGCCGCGCGGCAAGCGCGGCTTCGGCTACGATCCCATCTTCGTCCCCGCGGGCGGCAGCGAGACCTTCGGCGAGATGGAGCCGGCGGCAAAGCATGCCATCAGCCATCGCGGCGCCGCCTTCCGCAAGCTCGCGGCCGTCCTGTTCGCGCGGTGAGCAGGCTTGGCCGAGCTCGCGCTTTACATCCACTGGCCGTTCTGCAAGTCGAAATGCCCCTATTGCGACTTCAACAGCCATGTGCGCGACCGGATCGAGCAGCGGCGCTGGCGCGACGCGCTCTTGGCCGAGCTCGAGGATGCCGCACGCGAAACCGCGGGGCGTCGTCTCAGTTCGATCTTCTTCGGCGGCGGCACGCCCTCCCTGATGGAGCCCGAGACGGTGGCGGCGCTGATCGCCCGCGCCGGCGAGCGCTGGCGGTTTGCCGACGAGATCGAGATCACGCTCGAAGCCAACCCCACCTCGG
>JASHUO010000515.1 GCA_030039975.1 Alphaproteobacteria bacterium | reverse complement strand
CGCGCGCCAAGCCCTGGCCCTCCGGAAAATAGACCAGGCGTTGCAGATAGATCTCGCGGACGCCGATGTCGCGCGCCAGTCTGACGAAGGCCGGCAGCTCGGCGATGGTTTCCTTGAGGCCCGTCAGCCAGAGCGAAACGCGGGGCGTGTCGCAGTCGAGCTCGCGCTGCATCGCCGTGAAGGCGCGAACATTATTGACGATCCGATCGAACATGTCGCGGCCGCGCACCAGCGCAAAGCCGCGGGGTTCGGCGGCGTCGAGCGAGACGCGCAACTCGTCCAAGCCCGAATCGATCAGCGCTTTTCCTTTGCGGCGCGTCAGCAACGTACCATTGGTATTGAACAGCACGTAGGTGCTGCGTGCTTTGAGATAACCGATCATGCGCGGCAGATCGCGCACCATCATCGGCTCACCGACGCCGTGCAGGACGACCCGCGCGATCTTTGGAAATTGATCGACGATCGCGGTGAAGAGCTCCCAGCTCATGTCGGCCGGCGGCTCGAGGTCTTCAAAGGTGCGGGGACAGGTGCCGCAGAGGAGATTGCAGCGGTTCGTCGTCTCGAGGTAGAGGCAAACCGGCTCGATTTCGGCAAGCGGCCCGCGGCGCTCTGCAATATGGTCGAAGTATCGCGACGGGCTCACGGACCGGCCGGCGCCGGCAGCGCTTCCGGGGCTCATGCTTCCACCCTGACAAATCTCGCGCCGGCGCGCCGGCGGCGATACCACAGCTCGAAGCTCGCAACCGCCGCAAAGGGCCCGTAAATCGCCCAATCGACGATCATCCGGTGGCCCTGGGGATCCGGACCGCCGGGCACGAAATAGAGGAGCAGACTGGCGACCGTCATATAGAGGACCGATGGGTACGGCGCGAAGCAGAGCAACGGCACCATCCAAGCGAAATACCAGGGGTAATGCGGCGAGAGCAGGATCGTCGTCGCGACCGCCAAGGCCAAGGCCGAGCCGATATAGTGCTTTGCCGCTCTGTCGCTCAGCAGGATATAAGTCGCAAGCCCGGCGATCGCCATCGCCGCGAGCGCAAGGTAGGGCAGAACGCCGAGATCGCCGATCGACGGCGCCATTCTCTGGAGCAGATTCCACAGAAAGAACCCTGAGCCGTTCTCCAGGCCCTCCTCGTTCACATAGCCCGGCAGGAAGCCCAGGACGGCACGGCCGACGCCAATAACGGGCAGGTAGGCGACGACGATGGCGGCGGCCGCGGCGGCGGGCATCTTCCAGTCCCATCGACGATAGAGCGCGGGGAAAATGACCACGGGAAAGAACTTCACGAGGCCGGCAGCGGCGACCGCGACGCCCGTGAGCCAGTCCGCCTCGCGCCGACGCGCCCACAGTGCAAGCGTCACGAAGGCCAGCATGGCCGCATCGATGTGGCCGCTGCCGGCAAATTCCCAAAGCAGCAGCGGATGCCAGACATAGATGAGGATGCGCTCGCGGGGCAACTCAAAGAGCATCAGCAGGCGAAGCAGGAGCACGACGGTCATCGCCTCGAAGGCGAGCATTGTCGCCTTCATCCAGGTCAACGCCTCGCTGACGCGCGTTGCGATGAAGAAGATGTACTCGGCGACCGGCGGATAGATCGTCGGCGCATATGTGCTGCGATTGACATTGGGGAAGATCTTGTCATCCCGGAGCGCGGCGAGATGCGGATCGACCGGGATATAGCGATACGGATTGATACCGGCCGCTTCGACCCGGCCATCCCAGACGTAGCGATTGATATCATCCGAGAGATAGGGTGGAGCGCAGAGCACGCCGAGACGCGTCACCGCCGCCAGCCCAAGCATCGCGATCAAAGCGCGCCGCGAAAATCCGCCGCGCCAAGTGAGGCCGACCGCAAGGAGATAGACCATCCCCTGAACCAGCGCGACAAGGATGAAGCCGCTGTGAGCATTCTCGTGCTGCAGAAGCAGCGCGAGACCGGTCAGCAGCAGCAACAGCGCGCCCAGCGTCGTCAGGATTGCGGCTCGCCGGCGGTCGACGCTCATTGTTCCCTGTGCCCGATCGCCACGCGGTGGACGCCGAGGCGCTCGCCCGCGCCCGACGCCACCAGATTGCCCAGATACTCGCTCGTGTGGAGTGCTGCATATCCGTCGAGGAGACAGTCCGGCGGCCGGCAACCACCGAGCACCTCGCCACACAGCCAACCGAGTGACGTCGCGTCGTCGACGTCGTACCAAAGCGGCAGCGTCACCACCTCGAGCCCTATGCCCGCGGCGCGTTCAACCGTCTGGCGGAGCACCCGTTCCGTGCTCCAGGCGATGTCCTCGAAAAGGCGCTGATGCGGCTGCTTCAAGCCGATGAGGTAATAGCCGCCGTCGCAGGCAGGGCCGAGCACCACGCGATCGCTCGGGGCGCGCAAGGCTTCGACGGCTTGGAGCAGGATCGATGTCGGCAGCGTCGGGCTGTCGGCGTTGACGAGGCAGACCGCGCCATAGCCGGCCGCGAGGAGATCTTCCGCGGCGTCGAGCAGGCTGTTGCCCAAGCCGCTCCGACGCGGCGGCAACAGCAGGATCTGCGCAGAGACGAGATCGCGAAACGACGCTTCGGATCCCGCTGGCGAGTAGGCGATATAGCCTGCCACCGGAACCGTTCTCGAAGTCACGACGAAGTTGGCGGCGATGTCCTTGAGGAAGCAGGCACTGAGGATTGTGGCCTCTTCCGCCGTGAGCGGCGGCACGAGACGGGTTTTCACCTCACCGTTGCGCGGCGCTTTCGCCATGATGGCCAGCGCACAAACGCTCGCGCGGGGCGCCTC
>JASHUO010000514.1 GCA_030039975.1 Alphaproteobacteria bacterium | reverse complement strand
GTACGATCGTCGGGCGGACGAAGAAGCCCGGCCGGTCGACGACCTCGCCGCCAGCGACAATCTTGCCGTTCTTGCGCGCATCGTCGAGAAAGCCCTTGACCTTCTCGTACTGCATGCGGTTCTGCAACGGGCCCAACTGGGTTCCCTGCTTCAGCCCGTCGTCGACGATCGCCGCTTCGGCGAGCTCGGCGAGCTCGGCGCACATCTCGTCATAGATGGATTCGTGCACGTAAAGGCGCTTGATAGCCAGGCACACCTGCCCGCTGTTCTGGAAGGCGCCGTCGAAGATGCCCTTGGCGATGGCCTTGGGCTTCGCGTCGTCGAGTACGACGCCGGCGTCGTTGCCGCCCAGTTCAAGGGTGATCCGCTTCAGCGTCTCGGCGGCGCTGGCCATCACCTTGCGCCCCGTCGCGGTCGAGCCGGTGAAGGAGATCTTGCGCACGTCCGGATGATGGGTCAGGGCGTCACCAAGGTCATTGGCGTCGGTGATGAAGTTGAGCACGCCCTTTGGCACGAGGTCCGCGACCAGCTCGGCGAATTTCAGGCTGGAGAGCGGCGTCGTCGGCGCCGGCTTCACGACCACCGTGTTGCCGGCAAGCAACGCCGGCGGCAGCTTGAACGAAAGAATCAGCAGCGGATAGTTCCAGGGAACAATCGCGCCGATGACGCCCAGCGGCCGGCGATGCGCTTCGACCTTGCGACCGTCGCTGTCCTCGATGATCCGCACCGGCAAGTCGAGCGAGGCGAAGTAGCGGAAAAAGCCCGCCATTCCAAGCACTTCAGCGGTCGCATCGGCAATCGGTTTGCCCTGCTCCTGGGTCAGCAGGCGCGCCAGATCCTGGCTGTTCTGTTCGATCACGTCGGCGATCTGCGAAATCACCTTGCGCCGCTCACCGATCGGCGTCGCTGCCCACGCAGGAAACGCCGCCTTCGCCGCGCCCACCGCCTGGTTCAGCTGGTCGACCGATGCGCGTGGGCAATCGGCCAAGGTCTCTTCGGTCGCGGGATTGATCACCGGCATCGTCTTGTCGCCGGCCACCATGCGGCCGTCGATAAGCAGGTTGAATGCGTCCATAGGGCTTCCTCCATGTGCGCGGCGCGGAGCTCGACCGCTATATCCAATCATATATAGAGGGTCGCGATCGTCAATTCGCAGGTGGCGCCGTTCGGCCGTCCCGGTCGATCGGGGCGCCGTATGCGGCGCGGACGTCAGAGTTCAGAAACGTCAAGGGTGACAAGGACGGGCAACAGCGCTATATTTAAATGAATATAGCGATGCATTGTTGTTCCAGGATGACAGTCCGGCGAGAGCGTGAAGCGACCATGAATTCGGACGACGCGCCAGCCAGCATCGACGGCAAACGGCTGACGTCCTTTGGTGTGGCGCCGGATGGGTCGTCTTTTCGTCTCAATTTGATCGATGCCGAGGGCAAGGCAGTGAGCGTTGCACTCCCTGCCGGCTGTCTCAATGAGCTGCTGATGACTATACCCCGCATCATTACGCTGGCGATGCACGCTAAGTATGGTGACAACTCGATGCGTCTAGTGTACGCGCTGGGCGCATGGCATCTCGAAGCTGCAGCGGGCGACGAGTGCCTTATTCTGACGCTGAGAACGACGGACGGCTTCGATGTCGCGTTCAGTCTAAGTCGCCGCGATCTCGAGCTGATGTCTAGAGCCTTCCAGAACGGTACCGATATGGACAAATCGGCTGCGGCCGAAAAAGTAGCGCGTCCCGTCCATTGAGCGCGCGCAGTGTCGTCGCGCAAGATTACAACCGCCCCGGAAGTCGCTTTTAAGCACTGATCCTAGCTGATCACGTTGTCGACGTGATCGGGAGGTCGCAGTGCCAGTGCTGGGATTCAGGTGTGGCTCCTCCTCCAGCCGGCTGACGGGAGCGCGCGCCCGTGACAAAGCTACGTCAAAATTGTCGACCCGTCAGCTGCGCCAACGATCGTCCATGTACGCTGCATAGGTTTCTTTCGGTCTCACGTTCGACACGTGCGGCGCGCCAACTTCATTCCCTCAGCGTTCCGAAGGAAAGCCCGCGCACCAGGTATCTCTGTAACGCGAAGGCGAGCGCGATCACCGGCAGCGCGCCTAAAGTGGCGATGGCGGCAATATCGCCCCAAAGAACGTCATGGCCCTCCATGAGCGTTGGCAGGATGAAAGGGAGCGTCGTCACCTCCGCGCGCGACAGGATCACCGCAAAAAAGAACTCGTTCCAGGAGAAGATGAAGGCAAGCAGCGCCACGGCGAGGATGGCCGGGCGCGCCAGCGGCACGGCGATCTCCCAGAAGGCGCGCCAGCGCGTCGCGCCGTTGACCACCGCGGAATCCTCCATGTCGCGCGGAATGTCCTCGAAGAAGCTCTTCAGCACCCAGCTGATGAAAGGCACGTTGAACACCGTGTATTGCAGAATCAGCGCAGTGTAGCTGTCCAAAAGCCCAACGCTCGACCACAGCAAATACATCGGGATCGCCACCGCAACCGGCGGCATGAAGAGAATGCTCAGGATCATGAAGGAAAGGTTGTCCCCACCCGTGCGAAACCGGCCGAGGCTGTAGGCCGCCGGCACGCCCAGCAGCAGCGACAGCACAGTCGAGCCGGCGGCGACAATGAGACTGTCGCCCAATCCCTTGAGGCCACCCCATTTGAAGAGCGCATCGGCGAAGTTCTGCCAGTGCAGCTCCGAGGGAATGAAGACCGGTGGCGACGTGAGCCACTCTTCCGCGGGCTTAACCGCGGTGATGAGCATCCACAGCACCGGTGCCAAAAAGACGAAGAGCGCGAGCGCGAGCGTCGCGTAGGTGAGAAGGTCGGCCAGCGACAAGCCGCGGCGCTTCACGCCGCACCTCCCGCCGGGATGACATGCGCGACGCCGGGCCGCCGCGTCATGCGGATCAAGAGCTTGGCGAGCAGCGAGACGGCAATAAGCTGCAGGATCGCGAGTGCGCAGGCATAGCCGAGGTTGAAGTAGCGAAATCCCTCGATATAGGTGAAATAGGCGAGATTTTCCGTGACCGTGCCCGGGCCGCCGGCGGTCAGCACATAGATGATGTCGAACAACTTGACGCTCATCAGGATGCGCAGGACGAGGGCGATGCCGATCACCGGCCGGAGCAACGGCAGATAGATCCGCCACGCCACTTGACACGCGGTCGAACCGTCGACGCGTGCCGCGTCGACAATGTTCTGCGGCAATGACCGGAGCCCGGCGAAAAGCAGCAGGGTCATGAACGGCGTCCATTCCCAGAAATCGACGAAGACGAGCGCCGGCAGCGCCAGCTGCGGGTCCGCCGTCCAGGTCGGCCGCCCGAGATGGAACAGCCCTAAGATGTAATTCAATGGACCGAACTGATAGTTATAGAGCTGCGCCCACTGAAAGGCCGCGACCGAAGGGGCGATGATCGTGGGCACGAGAAAGAGCGTGACCAGCAGATCCTGCCGGCGGCGCAGACGATGGAGCAGCAGTGCGAGACCGAAGCCGGCGGGGAACTGCAGAAAGACGACGCCGGCGATGAACCAGAGCGTCACCTCGAGGCTCGACCAGAAGAGGGCGTCTCGGAAGATGCGCGCGTAATTGGCGAAGCCGACGAAACGATGCGGCACCGGGATCAGCAGCTGGAAATTGTGGAACGAGACGAAGACGGCGTAGACCAGCGGAAATATGCTGTTCGCAGCCAGCACGATCAGCACCGGCGCAATCATCCACCAGCCTAGATGCGCCTCGGCGACGCGCCGCTGGCGACGGCGGCCGGTGAACGCAGGAGCCGTCGCGGTCATGGCGCAAGGCGTAGAGGCAGCGGCTCCCGCGCCTCTACGTTGCCCGCTCGCGACCAGCCGACGCGCCTCAGTACTGCACGCCGGCGTCCTTGAAGGACTTGATCCACGCCGTATAAGCCTCTTTTTGCGCGTCCTTATCCTCGGCGTCGGTGATGCCGCCCCACTCGCGGGCGGCGCTGTCGAGGGCCGCCTTCGGCGATAGTGAGCCGGCCAATGCCTGGCTCACATAGAGGTCGAGAATGTCGAGATAGCGCGGCGCGCCGGGAATGCTGAGTTCCGGATAGCCGGCCTTCAGCCCGTCACGGATCGCCGCCACATAGGACTTTGCAGCCGCTGGCGACATCGTCGGCTTGCCTTCGTGGTTCTTCACCGCATCGTCCTTGAGCTGCGACACGCGATAGGGGTCCTGGCCGCAGTCGGGATCGTAGACATAGGTGATGCTGACCTCGGGCTGCTGCATGTAGGACGCAAGCCGATAGGCGTTCTCCGGATCCTTGGAGAACGCCGAAACGGCCATCACGCGCGAATAAGGCATGTAGGAACGGACGGGGCACGGCGCGAAGCCGCCGCGGCCGACCACCTTGCTCATCTTCGGATTTTCGACCTTGAGCGGCAGGTCGTCCCACTGCACGACCATCGCCGTCGATCCGTTGAGGAAGACTTCATTCAGCGTCGGATAGTCGATCTGCAGGATGTTGGGCGGCGAGTACTGCTTCATCTTCACCAGCGTCTCGAGCGCCTTGATGCCGGCGTCGGTGTTGATGCCCGGCTTCATGTCGTCGTCGAACCACTTGCCGCCGAGCCCGGCGAAGATGTTGACGAACCAGGCGTAGCAGAAGCCGCGCGCGGCGTAGAAGGCGGTGCCGTAGAGTTGCGGCGGCCGCGTGAAGAACGCGGCGATGTCCATGTACTGATCCCAGGTCTCCGGCGGGGCCAGCTCATAGCCGTACTTCGCCTTGAAATCCTGCCGCTCCTTGGCGTTCTCGAACAGATCGGTGCGATAAGAGATTTGCAGCAGGTCGCCATCATACATGAGGGCATAGGTCTTGCCGTTCCGCTTGATCACGGGGTCGCGGTAGACCGGGAGATAATCGGCAAGCTTCGGATCCATCAGGCTCTTGTACTGGTCGAGATCGCGCAAGAACTTGAGGGCGACGAAATCGCCGAGGAAATAGGGCGGAAACACCAGCACGTCATAAGCGGAACTGCGCGCCGTGAGCTCCGAGACGAGCTTCTCGTACTGGCCGACGAACGGCAGTCCGATGAGCTTGGTGTCGAAGCCGAATTTCGACTTCATCTGCGCCGATTTCCAGCGGAACGGATTCTCGTTCTGGCCAGCATCGACCTCAACATTGACCGTGCCGGCGGCCGCGAATGCGTTGGGCGCAATGAAGCCGTCGCCGAGCAAGGACGCGCCAGCCGCACCGGTCGCCAAGGCGGCGCTGCCGGTGAGGAAACCGCGCCTGCTGAACGCGGCCGGCGCGGCAAGGCCGTGGCGATGAACATTCTTCCAACGGTGTTTCATCGGTCTTCTCCTCCCTTAAGATCGTTGTCATTTTCTGGTGTCGGGTGACGCGCGTCTCAGCGCGTGGCGCTCCTCCTTTCCATGGCCGCCGCGGATGGTGCGCGCAGCCGGTGACCGGTTTCTGCATCGAAAAGATGAAGTTGCTCCGGCCGCGGCTCGAGCCAGACCGCCGTGCCCGGTGCGATGCGCGTCTCGGCGCCGACCATCACCTGCACGTGTTCCGCGCCAGCACGCACGAGACACGCGATCTGATCGCCCTGGAAATGCACCGTCTCGACCGTGACCGCCAAAGCCGTTTCGCGCGGCGTCGGATAGACCTCGATTGCTTCCGGGCGGAAGCCGACCACGAGCCTGCAAGGTTCCGCCGGCAACAAGCTTTCGGCGCCCCGCGGCACGCGCAGTTTGAAATTTTCGCTATGCAACACCGGTTGCCCGCCGCCGCGATCGTAGCGGCAGGTCAAGAAATTCATCCGCGACCGGCCGATGAAGCCGGCGACGAAGAGATTTGCCGGCTCGCCATAGAGCTCTTGCGGCGTGCCGCACTGCTGGAGCACTCCCTCGCGCAGCACCGCAATGCGATCGGCGATCGCCAGCGCGTCGAGCTGATCATGCGTCACGACGATCATGGTCGCCGAGAGCTCTTGCTGGAGCCGCCGAAGCTCGGTCCGGACCGTTTCGCGCAAGCTCGCGTCGAGATTGCTGATCGGCTCGTCGAGCAGGTAAGCGTTGGGCTTTTGCACGATGGCGCGGCCGATGGCCACGCGCTGCTGCTCGCCGCCGCTGATCTGTTGAATGCGGCGGTCGAGCAGCCGTTCGATGCCGAGGAGGCGCGCCGCCTCCGCGATGCGCCGCGCCCGCTCGTCGCGCGGAACGTGCCGGACGCGCAGCGGATAGGCGAGATTGTCGAGCACCGAGAGATGCGGATAGAGCGCATAGCCTTGGAACATCATGCCGATATGGCGTTCGCGCGGCGCCAGCGCGGAAATCTCGCGCTCGCCGACCCAGATTTCGCCGTCGTCGAGCGTCTCCAGTCCGGCAATCATGCGCAGCAGGGTCGACTTGCCGCTGCCCGAGGGTCCTAGCAGGCAGAGCAACTCGCCGTCGGCAACGTCGAGGTTGAACGCCTCGAACACGCGCACGGGGCCGTAGCGTTTCACGATGTTGCGGAGCGAGACGCTAGCCATGGGCTTCCTTGCCCTGGCGCGCCGGTACGACCTTTTCGGCTGCGTTGCGCCGCTTTGGCAAAGCCGGCAAAGGATCGGTTCGGCTTCCGCGCGCACCCATGACAGCCCTCAGCAGCG
>JASHUO010000513.1 GCA_030039975.1 Alphaproteobacteria bacterium | reverse complement strand
TCGGTCGGCTCCATCAGCATGTCTTCGGGCAGCACCACGACCGCGGGGCCGGGCGTCCCAGCGAGCGCCGCGTGGAAGGCGCGCGCGGTCGCTTCGGCGATGCGCGCGGGGTCGCTCACCTCGACGACGAGCTTTGCCATGTCGCCGAAGGTGCGGTCGTAATTCACCTCCTGGAAGGCGCGGCGGCCGCGGTCTTTGCGTTCGATCTGACCGACGAAGAGCACCAGCGGCGCCGCGTCCTGCTGCGCCGTGTGCACGGCGATCGCGGCATTGCCGGCGCCGGGGCCGCGGCTGACGAAGCAGATGCCGGGGCGACCGGTGAGCTTCGCGTCGGCCACCGCCATGAAGCCGGCGCCGCTCTCATGGCGGCAGGTGATGACCTCGATCGGACGGCCGTAGAGCGCGTCGAGCACGGCGAGATAGCTCTCGCCGGGGACGCAGAAAACGCGGTCGACGCCATGCGCCTCGAGCGTGGCGACGAGCAGCTGGGCGGCGCTGCGGCTGTTGGCGGGGCGGGGCACCGGCGGCGCTGCGGCTTCGCGTTGCGCTTTATTCCGCCGCGGTCGCGCGCGGCGCCGGAGCTGCGAAGGCCGCGAGGAGGCTGGCCTCGCGCTCTTTGGCCTTGGCGAGGTTGCGCTCCTTGATGTGGCCGAAGCCGCGGATCTGCTCCGGCAGGCGCGCGATCTCGACGGCGAGCGCGTGGTTGTCCGGCGTCAATGCCGCGGCCAGCCGCTGCAGCGTCGCTTCGTACTCGGCGATGAGCCGGCGCTCCATGCGCCGCTCGGCGGTATGGCCGAAAATGTCGAAGGCCGTGCCGCGCAGCCGCCGGAGACCTGACAGCAGCTTGAAGGCGCTGAACACCCAGCCGCCATAGCCGCTCTTCTGCAGCTCGCCGGTGACGGGATCGCGGCGGGCGAAAAGCGGCGGTGCCAGGTGGAATTCGAGAGTGAAGTCGCCTTCGAATTGCTGGTGCAGCTTCTTCTGGAATTCGCCGTCGGTATAGAGCCGCGCCACCTCGTATTCGTCCTTGTAGGCCATGAGCTTGAAGAGGCCCTTGGCGGCCGCCTCGGCCAAGCCGGTAAGGCCGCGGCCGCGGGTCTTTTCCGCCGTCTCGAGAGCGGCGATGGCGCTGCGATAGCGCGCGGCATAGGCGGCGTTCTGATAGGCGGTGAGGAACTGAACGCGGCGTTCGACGAGCTCGGCGAGGCTTTGCGGCGCCGGCGCTTCGTCGCGCAGCGCGGGCCGGACCAGCGCCTCGACCTTGGTGCGGTCATGGGCAGCGAGCCGGCCCCAGGCGAAGGTGCGCTTGTTGATCTCGATCGCGACGCCGTTGAGCTCGATGGCGCGCTCGATCGCCGCGAGGCTGAGCGGCACCAGCCCTTTCTGGAAGGCGTAGCCGAGCATGAACAGGTTGGTGGCGATGCTGTCGCCCATCAGCGCCGTGGCGAGGCCGGTGCCGTCGAGGAACTCGGCGCCGCCATCGCCCGCCGCCGCTTTCAGCGCGCGCTGCATGGCGAGCGTCTCGAAATCGATGTCGGGGTTGACGACGAAGGCGGCGGTGGGCGCGAGGTAGGAGTTGATGACGGCGCGGGTGACGCCGTTCTCGACGCGCGACAGCGCCGCCGGGCTTGCCGCGACCACCATGTCGCAGCCGAGCAGCAGATCGGCGCCGCCGGCGGCGATGCGCACGGCGTGCAGGTCCTCGGGGTGCGGCGCCAGGCGCACATGGCTCATCACCGCGCCGTTCTTCTGCGAGAGGCCGGTGAAGTCGAGCACCGTGCAGCCCTTGCCCTCGAGATGCGCCGCCATGCCGAGCAGCGCGCCCACGGTGATGACGCCGGTGCCGCCGATGCCGGTGATGAGGATGCCATAGGCCTCGCCGAGCGGCCGCTGCTGCGGCAACGGCAGGTGCGCGAACGGATCCTCGGCCACGGCGGTGGCGGGCTTCTTCAGCTTGCGCGGCTGGCCGCCGTGAACCGTGACGAAGCTCGGGCAGAAGCCCTTGAGGCAGGAGAAGTCCTTGTTGCAATTCGACTGGTCGATCGCACGCTTGCGCCCGAATTCGGTCTCGACCGGCTTTACCGAGACGCAGTTCGACTTCTCCGAGCAATCGCCGCAGCCTTCGCAGACCAGCTCGTTGATGAAGACGCGCTTCGGCGGGTCGGGGAACTGGCCGCGCTTGCGCCGGCGCCGCTTCTCGGCGGCGCAGGTCTGGTCATAGACCAGCACGGTAAGGCCGGGAGTCTCGCGCAGCTCGCGCTGCACCTGGTCGAGGTCGTCGCGATGGCGCACGGTGACGCCGGCGGCGAAGCCGACATCGCTCGGATATTTCTCCGGCTCGTCGGTGACGACGACGACGCGCTTGGCACCTTCGGATGCCACCTGCCGCGTGATCTGCGCGACGTTGAGCTGGCCCTCGACCGGCTGGCCGCCGGTCATGGCGACAGCGTCGTTGAACAGCACCTTGTAGGTGATGTTGACGCCCGCCGCCGCGGCGGCGCGGATGGCGAGAAGGCCGCTATGCGAATAGGTGCCGTCGCCGAGATTCTGGAAGACGTGCTTCTCGCTGGTGAACGGCGCCTGGCCGATCCAGTTGGCGCCTTCGCCGCCCATATGCGTGATCGTCGCCGTATGCCGCGACGGCACATACATCGCCATGGCATGGCAGCCGATGCCGGCCTGGGCGCGGCTGCCTTCGGGCACGCGCGTCGAGGTATTGTGCGGGCAGCCCGAGCAGAAGAACGGCGTCCGCTGGGTTGCGAGCGGCGTCGCATCGAGCATCTTGTCGAAGGATTCGAGCCGCGCCAGGCGCTGCGTCAGATGCGGGCTCTCCTCGCCGAGCCGCTTCAAGCGCAGCACGATGGCGCGCGCCACCATGGTCGGCGTCAGCTCGCCGGCGCTGGGCAGCAGCGGCGCGCCGCTCTCATCCGCCTTGCCGACGACGGTCGGACGGCGCGCGGCATCGAGATTGTAGAGCAGGCGGACGAGCTGGCCCTCGATGAAGCCGCGCTTCTCCTCGACGACGAGCACGTCGCTGAGCCCTTCGGCGAAGCGCCGCGCACCCGACGCCTCGAGCGGCCAGGTCAGCCCCACCTTGTAGAGGCGGATGCCGAGCGCGGCGGCAGCCTTGTCGTCGAGGCCGAGATCGGCCAGCGCCTGGCGGACATCGAGATAGGCCTTGCCGGTAGTGATGATGCCGAAGCGCGGCGCGGGCGGGTCGAGCTCGAGCCGGTCGATGGGATTGGCGCGGGCGAAAGCCGCGACCGCCGCCATCTTCGGCCCGTGCAGGCGCCGCTCGGCCTCGAGCGGCGGATCGGGCCAGCGCATGCCGAGCCCGCCCGGCGGCATCTCGAAATCCTGCGGCAGCACGAGCTTGAGCCGCGACGGATCGACCTGGACCGAGGCGCTGCTCTCGACCGTCTCGGCGATCGCTTTGAAGCCGACCCAGCAGGCGGAAAAGCGCGAGAGCGCGAAGCCGTACAGGCCGAAATCGAGATATTCCTGGACCGTCGCCGGATTGAGGATCGGCAGCATCGCGGCTTCGAAGATCTGCTCGCTCTGATGCGCCAGGGTCGAGGATTGGCAGCCGTGATCGTCGCCGGCGATGGCGAGCACGCCGCCATGCGCCGAGGTGCCGGCGGTGTTGCCGTGCTTCAGCGGATCGACCGAGCGGTCGACGCCCGGGCCCTTGCCGTACCAGATGCCGAAGACGCCGTCGACCGTGGCGCCCGGAAACAAATTCACCTGCTGGCTGCCCCAAACGGCGGTGGCAGCGAGGTCCTCGTTGATCCCGGGCTGGAAATGGATGTTGTTCTCGCGCAGCAGGCGCCGCGCCTGCCAGAGCGCGTTGTCGTAGACGCCGAGCGGCGAGCCGCGATAGCCCGAGATGAAGCCGCCGGTGTTGAGGCCTGCCGCCAGGTCGCGCTGGCGCTGCATCATCGGCAGCCTGACCAGCGCCTGGACGCCGGAGAGGTAGATGCGGCCCGATTTGAGGCTGTATTTGTCTTCGAGCGTCACCTGGGCGAGCTGCATGCCCATCTCCCCCGGTCTTTTTCGGCTTGGCCGAGCTTAGGAAGAATCGCTCTAAGTGACAATGCCGCCTGCCTCCAGCGCCGGAACGGCAGCTATGCTAAAACTCAGGCCATGACCGCCCTGGATAGAGCCACCGCCCCGGCCGCGCCGGCGCCGAAGCTCTCGGCGCTGGTGGTGGCGCGGAACGAGGAGCGGCAGCTGGCCGAATGCCTCGAGACCTTGCGCTTTGCCGACGAGATCGTGGTTGCGCTCGACCGCTCCACCGACCGCTCGGCCGAGATCGCCCAGGGCTTCGGCGCGCGCATCGTCGAGGGCTCCTGGCCGCTCGAAGGCGAGCGGCGCAGCGCCGGGGTCGCCGCCTGCCGCGGTGATTGGGTCATCGAGGTCGATGCCGATGAGCGGGTGACACCGGGCCTGGCCGAGGAGGT
>JASHUO010000512.1 GCA_030039975.1 Alphaproteobacteria bacterium | reverse complement strand
GCGCGGAAGCGCGCCTCGGCAAAATCGACGAGGTCGAGCTTGTTGACGGCAACCGCGATCTGCTCGAGCCCCAACAGGCGCAACAGCTGGGCGTGGCGGCGCGTCTGCTCCTGCAGCCCCTCGACAGCATCCACCACCAGCACGGCGGCATCGGCGCCGGAAGCGCCGCTCACCATGTTGGCGAGGAATTCGCGATGGCCGGGCGCATCGATGATGACGAAGTCGCGGCCATCGAGTTTGAATTGGTAACGCGTCGTGTCAATGGTGACGGCCTGGTCGCGCTCGGCCTGCAGCGAATCGAGGGCGAAGGACCATTCGAGCGGCATGCCGCGGCGCTCGCTGACGCGCTGCAGCTCCTCGACCTTGCCCTCGGGCAGCGCGCCCGCCTCATGCAGCAGCCTGCCGATCACGGTGGATTTGCCATGATCGACATGGCCGGCGACGACGAGCTTCAGGGGGGACGTCACCATCACATATAGCCCTCGGCGCGCAGCCGCTCGAAAGCGTCCTCGCTTTCGTGATCCATCGCCCGGCCGGCGCGCTCGGGCGCGCGCGAGGCTTCGAGCTCGGCGATGATCTCGGCGATGGTGGCGGCGTTGGACGGCACGGGCGAGGTGATGTCCTTCTCGCCGAGCGAGCGGAAGCGCTTGCCGTCGCGCGCGAAGTAGAGCGGCACCACCGGCATCCCTTCGCGCTCGATATAGCGCCAGACATCGAGCTCGGTCCAGGCGAGCAGCGGATGGATGCGCAGATGGCCGCCGCGCGGCGTCTCGGCGTTGTACTGGTCCCAGAGCTCGGCCGGCTGGTTCTTCACATCCCATCCGCCGGCGGCATCGCGCGGGCTCATCACCCGCTCCTTGCCGCGCACCGCCTGCTCGTCGCGGCGGATGCCGAGAATGACGCCGCGCAGGCCGCGCGCGGCGATGATGCGCTTCAAGCCCAGCGTCTTCCGCGCCGCGGCGCGCGATTTGGGCGGCAGGCTCGGATCGGTCTCCTCGACCGAAGGGCATGGCGCGTCGATATAGCTCAGCCCCCATTCGCGGATGAGCCGATCGCGAAAGGCATAGACCTCGGGAAACTCATTGCCGGTGTCGAGCAGGATCACCGGGAACGGGACCCGGCCGAAAAAGGCCTTGCGCGCCAGCCAGAGCAGCAGGTTCGAATCCTTGCCGATCGACCACAGCATGGCCAAGGGCGTCACCCGGTTCACCGCCTCGCGGAGAATGAAGATCGACTGGGATTCGAGATCGTCGAGGCGGTCCAAAGGGTTATCTCTCCGAGGCACGCACTGCAAGGTAGAAACATTAGCGCCAAAAATCTATCAGAACCGGTCACGTTCCCATCATTCTTGCCGTCCCCGCGAAAGCGGGGACCCAGAGCCACACACTCCGCTCATCGGGGCTGGAGCTCCTGGACGCCCGCTTTCGCGGGCAAGGCGGAAGGTTGGGGACCCGCCCTCCCTCACAGGACCGGTCTACCAAAGCATGGCTAACAAACGGTAACTAAGGCGCGGGATGCTGCGGATCCAAGGCTTTGGCGCGCATCGCTGAAGGAGTTTCGGAGCCGCTGCCGCGGCGTTGGCCGAGCCAGGATTGCAGCATCAGCACCGCCCAGAGGCTCTGGCTCCAATCCTTGCGCCCGGCGAGATGCTCCTGCCAGCGCACCGCGACCGGCGCCCCGTCGATGAGCCCCTCCCGGCTGAGGCTCGCCGGCGCCAGCAGCGCTTCGGCCCAGTCGCGCAGCGGCCCGCGCAGCCATTGCGCCAGCGGCACGCTGAAGCCCTGCTTCGGCCGCTCGACCAATTCCGGCGGCACATGGCGATAGAGGATTTGCCGGAGCGCCCATTTGCTCGTCCCGCCGCGCAGCTTCATGTCGAGCGGCAGCCGCCACGCCGCTTCAACGACGCGATGATTGAGCAGCGGCACGCGCAGCTCGAGCGAGACCGACATGCTGGCGCGATCGACCTTGGTGAGGATGTCGTCCGGCAGATAGGTCAAAGCGTCGAGCAGCATCAGCCGCTCGACCGGATCGCCGAGCCGCTCGGCGAGGGCGCGCTTTTCAGCGAAAGCCGCCGGCTCTTCCGCGCCGGGCACCATTGCCGCCGGGTCGGGCCAGAGCGAGACGATGCTCTGGTAGAAAGCACCGCTCTCGGCGGCACCGAGCGCCGATGCCAGCTTCTGCAGCCGGAGCGCCGGCAGCGGCGGCCGCAGCCGCGGCGGCAGCAGCGCCACGGCACCGTCGATGAGCGGCTCCGGCACGCCGGTCATGAGCCCGGCCGCGCCGCGCCGGAGCGGGTCCGGCAACAGCGCGCGCAGCGCGCCGACCCGCCTTGCCCAGCGATAGCGCTCATAGCCGGCAAAGACCTCGTCGCCACCATCGCCGGAAAGCGCGACGGTGAGGTGCCGGCGCGCCAGCGCGGAGATGAGCCGCGTCGGAATCTGCGAGGAATCGGCAAAGGGCTCGTCATACCAGACCGGCAGCTCCGGGATGACGTCGCGCGCCGTCCGGTCGTCGACATAAAGCTCGGTATGCTCGGTGCCGAGATGCTGCGCGACGCGCTTGGCATACTGCGCTTCGTCAAAGCCGGCTTCGGTGAAGCCGACGGTGAAGCTCCGCACCGGCCGCGTGCTCTCGTTCTGCATCAGCGCCACGACCAGCGAGGAATCGATCCCGCCCGAGAGGAAAGCGCCGAGCGGCACATCCGCCACCATCTCGTTGCGCACGGCGCGCCGCAGCACCGCTTCGAGATGGGCGAGCCGTTCCGCCTCGCTGCCGGGCTCGGGCGCGCGGCTTCCCTCCGCCGCAATCGCGGCGAGCCGCCAATATTCCGCCAACGCCACCGCGCCGTCGCGCGTAACGCTCAGCAGCGTGCCGGGTGGCAGCTTCTGCGTGTCGCGATAGATCGCGGCCGGGCCCGGCACATAGCCGAAGCGGAGATAAGCGGCGACGGCGTCGCGATCGATCTCTGGGCGCCAATCGGGATGGCGATGCAGCGCCTTCAGCTCCGAGGCGAAGACGAAAAGCCCGTCCTGCCGGCTCCAATAGAGCGGCTTGATGCCCATGCGGTCGCGCGCCAGGAAAAGGCGCCGCTCGCGCCGATCCCAGAGGGCCAGCGCGAACAT
>JASHUO010000511.1 GCA_030039975.1 Alphaproteobacteria bacterium | reverse complement strand
CAGCGACAAGCATGGTCTGGTGATGAATCTCGCGACGGGCGTCGATTCTTCGCTGACCGAGGTGGTGAACGCGGTGCTGAAGGTCTGCGGCTCGACGCTGCGCCCCGAATATCGTCCCGACACGCGCGTGGTCCGCTCCGCCGGCGGCACGCATCTCGGCTTCAGCCGCAAACGCGCGGAGGCCGCGATCGGCTGGGCACCGCGCGTATCGCTGGAGGAGGGCATTCGCCGCTATGGTCGATGGCTCGAGCAGCAGCGGCGGGCGTAGGGGGCTCGATCATGACCGACACGCCGGCCCGTGGCATCGCCCGCTTCGCGGCGGCATTGCGGTACGAGGATATTCCCGCCGCCGTTCGCAAGCGGGCGCGCCTCCATATTCTGGACGCCTTCGGCGTCGGCCTCGCTGCCAACGCCTATCCCTTTGCGGAAAAGGCCGTGGCCGGACTCCGTGCTCTCGGCGGCGACGGGGACTGCACAGTGCTGGGACGCCGGGAGCGACTGCCGGTGCGCGATGCCGCTTTGGCGAACGGCATTCTGATGCACGGCCTCGACTTCGACGACACGCATCTCGCCAGCATCGTGCACGCCACCGTGGCCTGTTTGCCCTGCGCCTTCTCACTGGCGGAGGCCCTCGACCGGCACGGAAGCGAGCTCTTGACCGCTTATGTCGCCGGCATGGAAGTGGCGATCCGCCTCGGTGCCGCGGTGAAGGGCGGCTTTCATCATGCAGGGTTCCACGCGACCGGCATCGTCTCGCATTTCAGCGCGGCCGTGGTTGCGGGCAAGCTGCTGGAGCTGAGCGAAGACCAGCTTGTCTCCGCTCAGGGTATTGCCGCCAGCGCCGCTGCGGGTTTGCAGGTCTTCCTGGAAGAAGGCGCCTGGACGAAGCGGTTCCATCCGGGCTGGGGCGCGGTCGGCGGCATTACCGCGGCGTATCTCGCGCGATCCGGATTCATCGGTCCGAGCCGGCCTTACGAGGGCAAATTCGGCCTTTTCGCAGCGCATCTTCAGGAACACGCCGCCACGGTCAACGTGGCGCGCCTCACCGCCGGGCTCGGCAGGCAATGGGAGTTGTGCGACACGGCGATCAAACCTTATCCGGTCTGCCATTTCATCCATGGCGCTGCGGACGCGGCGATTGCTTTGCAGGCCGAACTTCCTTCGCTGCAATCCATAGAGCGCATCCGCGTCCTGCTGCCCGCGCCGACGCTGCCGATCGTCGCCGAGCCCGCAGCCGACAAGCGACGCCCGCAAACGGACTATGCCGCCAAGTTCAGCGCCGCTTTCGTCATCGCCACCTGCCTTGTCCATGGCCGTTTCGGTCTCGCGGAGCTCCTGCCGGAGGCGCTGAGAGATCCCGTGGTTCTCGGGCTCTGCGAGCGCACCGACTGTGCAAGCGACCCGGACACGGCCTTCCCGACCTACTTTTCGGGCGGCGTCGAGCTCCAGCTCAGCGACGGGCGGCGGCTGCGCCGCCATGTGCGCGTCAACAGCGGCGCCGGCGAACGGGCGCTCACCGTCGACGAGGCGTCGCAAAAATTCGCCGCCACCGCGGGTATGGTCCTCAGCCCCGACCATGCAAGAAAGGCACGGGACGCGATCCTGTCGATTGATCAGCGGCGCGTGCGGGATTCGGCAGAATGCCTTAAGATCGCGTAGTGTCCTGGCGCAAGCGTCGGAAAAACCAAAAGCGTCCGCGTGCTGTCGCGCGGTGTTGCACGGAGATCCCGAGCGGATGGCGAAGCGCGAACGCCGATGGGTGTGGGTCAGGCAGCTTGCTCCCGAGCAGAAAGCCGCGATTGCTGCGGCGTGTGAGCGAGTTATCGCCGACAGTCTGAAGCCCCGATTCGTGCTTGACGTCAGCCCGGATTCGTCCGGGCCTCTTGCTATTTTCGGCAAATGGCGCGGCAGAAAATACAGCTTCGTCGCCCGCTATCGCGACGATAGCGGCGCAGAATTCGATGCCGCGTTCGCGCGCCTGGACCACGTCGAGGAATCCCTTGCCGAGGTTCGCTTCGACGTCATGTGGCCGCGGCATACCGGACAATGGTGGCGCCTCCATTCTTCCGTTACGCTGGAAGAGGCTTTACGGCTTATCGAGACCGAACCGCTCTTGCGACCTCCTTTATGACAACCAAGCATCGGCCGCGCTTCGACATTGCCGCTTTGCGAGAGCTTGCGGGCGACAAGGTGTTCGCGCGCGGCGAGGCCTATCACCGCGACGGGCAGGTCGTCCTCCTCAGCATCAATACAGGGCGCGTGGTTGCGCAGGTCTCTGGCACGGAGGACTACCGCACCGTGCTCACGGGGCGCGGCAAAGAGATCGACGGCGAATGCTCCTGCCGCGCCTTCGAAGACTGGGGATTCTGCAAGCACATGGTCGCGGTGGCTTTGGCGGCGAATGCCGCCGGCAACGATTCAGAGGCGGACGGCGCCGGGGCGCTCGGCCGCATTCGCGCTCATCTCCGGGGAAAGGGTGTTGACGCCCTGGTCGAGATGGTGGTCGAGCTGGCCGAGCGGGATCCAGCACTGTTTCGCAAGCTGGAGCTCGCTACTGCAACGGTCGACGCTGACGACAAGACGCTCGAGAGGCGGCTCGGCAAGGCGATCGACGCGGCGACGCGAATCGGAGATTACATCGACTATCGCCAAGTGCGCGACTGGGCCAAAGGCGTCGACGCAACGCTCGATCCCTTGGGCGAGCTCGCTTCGGGCGATCGCGCGTGCCTCGCGCTGAAGCTTGCCGAGCGAGCGATCGACCGGATCGAGCAGGCCATTGGAAGTATCGACGACTCCGATGGATACTGCGGAGCTTTGCTCAATCGCGCGCGCGACATCCATCTCGCCGCGGCCGTGGCCGCTCGGCCCGATCCGGTTGCGCTCGCGCGCGATCTGTTCGCTCGCGAGATGGACGAAGGCTACGACACGTTCTACCGCGCCGCGCAGGTTTATTCCGCGGTGCTCGGCAAGAAAGGACTCGCCGAGTATCGCCGGCTGGCCGCCGAGGCTTGGGCGAAGTTGCCGCCTCGCTCCGGCAAAAGCCGCGCGACCGGTGAGCTCCTCGGCGACTACGACCGGCTCAAAGACATGCTGGACGGATTCGCCGAGGGCGACGGCGATCTCGCTGCGCGCATCGCGCTCCGCACCAAGGATCTATCGTCCCCGTGGAAGTATCTCGAGCTTGCCGAATTCTGCCGCGCGCAGGGGCGCAACGAGGAAGCCCTTCGCCATGCCGAGGAAGGCCTCTGGGTTTTCGAGGACCAAGAGCCGGACGAGCGGCTCGTGCTCTTCGCCGCCGAACTCCTGGCGAAGGCCGGCCGTAAGAGCGATGCCGAGGCGCGACTTTGGCGAGGCTTCGAGAAGGAGCCGAGCCTCGAACTCTACACGCGGCTACGTAAGCTCGGCGGCAAGGCGGCGTGCGAACGCGCGATAGGCTTCCTGGAGCCGCGTCTTGCTACGAAGAACCCGACGCGGTGGCACGGCGCCGGTGATCTCCTTATTAGCATTCTTATGCAGGAAAAGCTCTTCGATGCGGCCTGGGCGTCCATCAGGAGGCACGGCGCATCGACCGGAACGAAGGAGACGCTCGCGCGGGCAAGCGAGGCGACCCACCCGCGTGAGGCGGTGAACGTTTATGCCGAGCACGTCGCGCAACTCGCTGCCGTCGGCGGCAATCAGGCTTACGCGGAAGCCAAGAAGCTGATTGGCCGCATGGCCGGCTTGCGTAGCGCGGCGGAGCACGGCACTTATCTCGCGGAGCTCAAGACGCGCTTTGGGCGCAAGCGCAATTTCATGAAGTTGTTAGAATGACGCTGTGCGGCGGCCGGTGAGGAAACTCCGCGCGCGGAGCTGGCCGATCGCTTGAAGATGTGTGCCGCGGTATGCATTCACTCAGGAGGACATTCGCATGAAAACATCGCTCTATCCGGTTTGGGCCGAGACCTTCGCGCCCATGCTGCGCACGCTTTCCGAGCTTCTCGACAAAGGCGCTCAGCAAGTGCGGGCAAAGGGCGGCGATCCGGCCACGCTGGTGAATGCGCGGCTCGCGCCGGACATGTTCCCGCTCGGCTTGCAGGTTCAGGTCGCTTGTCACCACGCCAAAGACATCACCGCACGGCTCACGGGCCAGCAGCCGCCGAAGCTCGAAAACAAGGAGCTGACGCTGCCGGAATTGAAAGCCCTCATCGAGCAGACGCTCGCCCTTCTGAGCGGCGTCGGCGCCGCGTCGTTCGACGGCGCCGAGGATCGGCGGATCGAGATGACGCTGCAGGGCGGCCGGCTGCTTGAAGCGGATGGTCTGCACTTCCTCTGCCACTGGTCGATGCCGCATTTCTATTTTCATGTCGTCACGGCCTACGACATTTTGCGCCAGAGCGGCATCGAGATCGGCAAGCGCGACTACATGACCCATGCCGCCCCTTATGTCCGCCAGGTCAAGCCGGCCTGAACGCTGCGGTGAGCGATGAAAGAATAGAAGACGACAACGGGCTCCGTCCGGGCGAGCAGGCGGCGCCGTTGCCGTCCTCGCCCGATGCGGGTCTCTTCTTCATCGGCGTGATCCGCACGCCCTGGACGGCGCGCGCCGAATGTCCGAAGCGGGGCAGCCCTGACGGGCCGATCTGCTCGATCATCGTGGAGGAGCGCTGGCGGGCGGCGCTCACGGGTCTCGCCGAGCATCGGCGCCTGCAGGTGCTCTATTGGATGCATCGCGCGCGGCGCGATCTCGTGCTGCAGTTGCCGTTTCGCACCGGACAGCTCACCGGCAGCTTCGCCTTGCGCTCGCCGGTGCGGCCCAATCCGATCGCCTCCTCGATCGTCGATGTCGTGGCGATCGAGGAGACGACCATCAAGGTGCGCGGGCTCGACTGCCTCGACGGCACGCCGCTGATCGACCTCAAGCCGGATCGCACCAGTTCCACGACCTGATCGAAACGCCGCCTGATGCGCCTGGAACGGGCAGAGGAGGGGGCCTCTTTACGCAACGACGTATCTGCCCGAATATAGCGGCCGTCGTCAGGGAGGGAGAGTGCGATGACTGCTGCTGGAAATTCTGCGGGAGCGCTTGCATGTTGGGGCAAGGGTTCTAGGCCTGCGGTACAGTCTTTGCGGCGGCGATCGCCCGCGCTGCGCGTCGGTCTCGGCCTTGCTCTTCTCGCTGCGGCGCTTTCGCTGCTCTCGCCATCGGTCGCCTCGGCGGCGGGCGCCGTCAACGTTCTCTATGCCGGCTCGCTGGTCAATTTGATGGAGCACGGGATCGGCCCGGCCTTCGACAAGGCGAGCGGTGATCAATTCCGCGGCTATGCCGGCGGGTCGGTTGGCCTCGCCAACCAGATCAAGGGCAAGCTGCGGCAGGGCGATGTCTTCATCAGCGCGAACCCGAAGGTGAACGCCGCTCTGATGGGCGCGGAGAACGGCGATTGGGTGAGCTGGTACGTCACCTTCGCGCAATCCCCCCTGGTGATCGGCTATAACCCGTCGAGCCGTTTTGCCGCCGACTTCAAGACCAAGCCCTGGTATCAGGTCCTGCTCGAGCCCGGGATCCGGATCGGGCGCACCGATCCGAAGCTCGATCCCAAGGGCGGGCTCACCCTCACGCTGATGAAAGACGCGGGGAGCCTCTACAAGAT
>JASHUO010000510.1 GCA_030039975.1 Alphaproteobacteria bacterium | reverse complement strand
GAGCAGGGAAGTGCCGGCCTCCCGCTGTCGGTGTGGAGACGCCCGTCGTTCCCGGAAGGCTCAGCGGCAGGCGCTCGAGCGAGCGCACCGCAAGATAGGCGAAGGCCTGCGCCTCCAACGCGTCGCCATTCCAGCCCGCCTTCTCCACCGGCTCGACCGGGGCGCCGAGACGCCGCTTGAGCTCGAGCATGAGCGCCGGATTGTGGCGCCCGCCGCCGGTGACCAGCCAGCCCCGCGGCGGCGCCGGAAAATGCTCGAGGGCGCGGGCGACCGCCGCGGCGCTCATCGCCGTCAGCGTCGCGGCGCCGTCGGCGGGATCGAGCGTCGCCGGTACGAAGCCGGCGAAATCATCGCGGTCGAGCGATTTGGGCGGTCGGCGCTGAAAGAAGGGATGGGCGAGGAAGCGGTGGAGATGCGCCTGATCGACCTGGCCGGAGCGCGCGAGCGCGCCGTCGCGGTCGACCGGCTCGCCGGTATAGCGCAGCGCCCAATCATCGATGAGCGCGTTGGCGGGGCCGGTGTCGAAAGCGAGGATCTCGCCCTCGCCGATCCAGGTGACTTTGCCGACGCCGCCGAGATTGAGCACCGCGACCGGCTGTTCGAGCGCGCTCGCCAGGGCCGCGTGATAGAGCGGCGCGAGCGGCGCCCCCTCGCCGCCCGCAGCGACATCGGCGGAGCGGAAATCCGCGACCACGGCGATGCCGAGAAGGCTCGCCAGCCGCGCGCCGTCGCCGATCTGCCAGGTGCGCCGCTGATCCGGCCGGTGCAGGATGGTGTGGCCGTGGAAGCCCACCACGTCGACGGCGACGATATCATGCTCGGCGATGAAGGCGCGCACCGCCGCGGCGTGCGCGCCCGTGAGCTCGCGCTCGACCTCCGCGACGGGCCCCTTCCCGCCCAGCACCGTGCGCAGGCGCGCGCGGAAGGCATCATCATAGGGCAGCGTCTCGGCCAGGCCGGTGATGACGCGTTGACCGCCATCGGTCTCGATGAAGGCGATGTCGATGCCGTCGAGCGAAGTGCCGCTCATGAGGCCGATGGCCCGGTAGAGCCGCCGGCTCATGGCGCCGCTCGCATGATTGTGCTAGAGGGACCGCCCTCTGGAATGTCCGATCGCTTGCCGATGCCCACTGCTCGCTCGTCCTTCCTCGCCGCCGCCGAGGCACGCGGCTACATTCACCAGGTAACCGACCGCGCCGGGCTGGAGGAGCGCCTCGCGGCCGTGCCGATGGTCGCCTATATCGGTTATGATTGTACTGCCGACAGTCTCCATGTCGGCAATCTTGTCCAAATCATGATCCTGCGGCTGTGGCAGAGCTGCGGCAACAAGCCGATCGTGCTCATGGGCGGCGGCACCACCAAGGTCGGCGACCCCTCGGGCAAGGACGAGGCGCGCCGGCTGCTCAGCGACGACGAGATCGCCGGCAACATGGCGAGCATTCGCCGCATCTTCGACCGTTTTCTCCGGTTCGGCAACGGGCCGACCGATGCCATCATGGTCGACAACGCGACTTGGCTCGACCGCCTCGCTTATATCCCCTTTCTGCGCGATATCGGCCGACACTTTTCGGTCAACCGCATGCTGACGCAGGACAGCGTCCGTTTGCGGCTCGAGCGCGAGCAGCCGCTCAGCTTTCTCGAGTTCAATTACATGGTGCTGCAGTCCTACGATTTTCTCGAGCTGGCGCGGCGCCATGACTGCGCGCTGCAAATGGGCGGTTCCGATCAGTGGGGCAACATCGTCATGGGCGTCGAGCTCGCGCGGCGCGTCGACAGCCGCAGCCTTTTCGGCCTGACCACGCCGCTGATCACCACGGCTTCCGGCGACAAGATGGGAAAGTCGGTGCAGGGCGCGGTCTGGCTCGCCGCCCATCGCATGGCGCCCTATGACTATTGGCAATTCTGGCGCAACACCGAAGACGACGATGTCGGGCGCTTCCTGCGGCTCTTCACCGAGCTGCCGCTCGACGAGATCGCGCGGCTCGAACGGCTCGAGGGCGGCGCGATCAACGACGCCAAGCGCGTGCTCGCGACCGAAGCGACGGCGCTCTGCCATGGTCGCGAGGCGGCGCTGGCCGCCGCCGAGACCGCACGGCGCGTCTTCGCCGAGGGTGGCGTCGGCGAGGACCTGCCGAGCATCGAGGTGGCGCGCGCCGAGCTCGAGCGCGGCATCGCCGTTATCGAGCTGCTGGCGCGCAGCCAGCTCGCGCCCTCGAAAAGCGAAGCGCGGCGGCTCATCAAGCAGGGCGGCGCGCGCCTCAACGATCGCGCCATCGCCTCGGACACCCAATCGGTCGGCCTTGCCGACATATCGGCGGAAGGCACGATCAAGCTCTCCGCCGGCAAGAAGCGGCACGCGCTGGTCAAGGCGGTGTGAGCCGCACCCGATTGGCGGAAGCTCAGAAGAGCGCGCCCGAGATGCCGCCGTAGAGCCCGAGGCCGGCGGTGAGCACCGAGACCGCGATGACGATCCAGCGATAGAAGCCGCTGAGCCGCTGGCCGGGGGGCAGCGTCTTGACCGCCAGCAGCACCAGAAATCCGAGCACCAGCGGCAACAACAGCGCATTCATCACCTCGACGCCAATATTGAGCGCGACGAGATCGGGCGAGATGCCCACGACGATCGCGCCGCCGACCACGGCCAGCGTGTAGATGCCGTAGAACCACGGCGCCTCCAGCGGACGATGCTCCAGCGAGTGCTTGTAGCCGGTAACTTCGCCAAAGCCCCAGGCCGAGGCCAGCGACACGACAATGGCGGCAACCAGCGCAGCGCCCACGGTTCCCAAGCCGAAGACGACCCGCCCGACCTCCGACCCGAGCACGGGCGTCAGCGCTTTGGCAATGTCGCCGACGGTCTCGAGGCTGGCGCCGGCATTGACCTGGCCGATGGTCGCCGCAGCGGCGATAAGCACCGCGGCCATGACGGCCTGCGCGATGACGGCGCCTACCGCCGTGTCCCAGCGCGCATGGGCAAGGTGCTCCGGGGCGAGCTTCTTATCGGCGACGGCCGATTGCTGATAGAAGACCATCCACGGCATGATCACGGCGCCGATATTGGCGGCGACCAGGTAAAGATAGCCGCGGTCCGCGAGCGGCATGCGCACCAGACCCGCGGCCAGCTCCCGCCCCTGCGGATGAGCTTCGAGGGCGACCCAGAAAAAGTCG
>JASHUO010000509.1 GCA_030039975.1 Alphaproteobacteria bacterium | reverse complement strand
AGATTCACCACGGAGGCACAGAGGACACGGAGGATAAGTGTTGCGCGCGCGAAGCGCGCCCTTCTTCATTCTCCGTGATCTCCGTGTCTCCGTGGTGAATCTTTTGCACGCCGGGATTAAGCTTCGCTGAGCACGAGGAGACGACTTTGGCGGGCTACGTCGCCTTGATTCATAAGGACGCGGACAGCGATTATGGCGTCTCGTTTCCGGATTTCCCGGGCTGCATCACGGTGGGCTCGACTCTCGACGAGGCGCGGACCATGGCGGCGGAAGCGCTTCTCTTCCATATGGAGGGCATGCGCGAGGACGGTCGGACAATTCCGAGCCCAAGCCGGTTGACAGAGGTCATCACGGGGCGCCCCGATCGCGACGCGGTAGCGTTTCTCGTCGCTGCGCCGGAGCCGCCGGGGCGAGCCTAGCCCGCAGCTTGCGTCGGCGGCACTCTAATCTAATGATGGCGGGCGATCCCAGGGGCTTGCCGATGGGAAGGAGAGGAGAGGCCAATGAACAACGACGCCAAAAAGACGACGCTGCGGATGATCCCTTACGGCATCTATGTGCTCACCGCCGATGACGGCAAAGGCGGTATCGCCGCTGCCACGGTGAATTTCGTGATGCAGAGCTCTTTCGCACCGCCGCTCGTGGTGGTCGGCGTCAAGGCCGACAGCGGCGCCTATCAGGTGGTGAAGGCGGCGGGCAAGTTCGCCCTCAACATGCTCGGCAAGGACCAGAAGCCGCTCGCCTTCGCCTTCTTCCGCCCGGCCGATGTCAAGGAGGGCAAGCTCAGCGGCCAGGCCTATCGCCCCGGCACGACCGGCGCGCCGATCCTGACCGAGGCGCCGGCCGCAGTCGAGTGCACGGTCAAAAGCATCCTCGCCGAAGGCGACCACCACATCGTCATCGGCGAAGTGGTCGAGGCGCATCTGATGAAGCCGCCTTCCGGCCGTCCCGACGCTGCTATCCTCGAGATGAAGGATCTCGGCGAGAACGTCTTCTACGGCGGTTAGCCGATAGCGCCCTCGCTGCCCTTTGAGAGAGTGCCGGGGAGGGGTGACACCCGCGCGGCAACACTCTATGAGTCCCCGGCGGGAGGAAGCAGGGTCGAATGCGCGACTTCGGCAGCTTCGACTACATCATTGTCGGCGCCGGCTCGGCGGGCTGCGTGCTCGCCAACCGGCTCAGCGCCTCGGGCCAGCATCGCGTGCTGCTGCTCGAGGCGGGGGGCGAGGACCGCAACCCCTGGATTCACATCCCGCTCGGCTACGGCAAGCTGTTCAAGAACGCCAAGCTCAATTGGCTCTATGAGAGCGAGCCGGAGCCGGAGCTCGGCGGACGGCGCATCCTCCAGCCGCGCGGCAAGGTGTTGGGCGGCTCGAGCTCGATCAACGGTCTCGTCTATATCCGCGGCCAGAAAGAGGATTTCGACCATTGGCGCCAGCTCGGCAATGTCGGCTGGAGCTTCGACGATGTGCTGCCTTATTTCCGCCGCGCCGAGGACCAGCAGCGCGGCGCCGATCCTTTCCATGGCACCGGCGGCCCGCTCTGCGTCTCCGATCAGCGCGAGCCGCACGAACTGTGCGATGCCTTCATCGCCGCGGCGCAAGAGACCGGGATTGCACGCAACGATGATTTCAACGGCGCGCGCCAGGAAGGCGTCGGCTATTTCCAGACCACCGCGCGCCGCGGCCGCCGCTGCAGCGCCGCCGTGGGCTATCTCCGCCCGGCGCGGCAGCGCGCCAATCTCCGCGTCCTCACCGAGGCCCCGACCCTCAAGATCATGGTGGAGGACGGCGCGGCAACCGGCATCCTCTTCGCACATCAAGGCGAGACCGGGCGGGCGCGGGCCGAGGGCGAGGTGATCCTCGCCGCCGGCGCCATCGCGACGCCGCCGCTGCTGCAGCTCTCGGGCATCGGGCCGGGCGCATTGCTGCAGCGCTTCGGCATCCCCGTCGCCAAGGACCTCCCCGGCGTCGGCGAGAATTTGCAAGATCATTTGCAATCGCGTCTCGTCTATCGCTGCATCCGGCCGATCACGCTCAACGACGACGTCGCGAGCCTCGCGGGACAGCTCGGCATCGGACTGCGCTACGCGCTCTGGCGCAAGGGTCCGCTCGCGGTGAGCGCCGGTTATGCCGGCGGCTTCTTCCGCACCGATCCGCGCCTCTCGACGCCGGACGTTCAGGCGCATTTCATCACCTTCAGCACCACCAAGATGGGCGACAAGCTTCATCCCTTCTCGGGCTTCACCGCGTCCATCTGCCAGCTGCGGCCGGAAAGCCGCGGCCATGTCCGCATCAAGAGCGCCGATCCCGCGGCGCGGCCGGCGATCCAGCTCAACTATCTCACCGCCGAGACCGACCGCCGCACCATGGTGGCGGGGCTTGCCCTGCTGCGCCGGATCATGCAGGCGCCGGCGCTGCGCCCCTATATCGACAGCGAATACGAGCCCGGCCCCGGCTGCGTCGGCGACGCGGATCTGCTGCGCTATATTCGCGAGCGCGCCAGCACGATCTATCATCCGACCTGCAGCTGCCGCATGGGCGAGGATGGCATGGCGGTGGTCGATGCGCGGCTGCGCGTCCACGGCGTCGGGCGGCTGCGCATCGTCGACGGCTCGGTGATGCCAAGCGTCGTCTCGGGCAATACCAATGCGGCGATCATCATGATCGGCGAAAAGGGCGCCGAGATGATCCTCGAGGATGCTATGACACGGCCCGCGCT
>JASHUO010000508.1 GCA_030039975.1 Alphaproteobacteria bacterium | reverse complement strand
CCCGGCCCAAACGACGAGCCAGCGAGCAGAGGGTCGCTCCGCTCGCTGGCCATCGAATAGCTATAGACACTCTGCTGCGCCTAACGTCCGAGGCGCAGTTCGCAGGCGGCCAGTGCCACTGGCATGAAGGTCCACATCGCCAGAATGATCGCTGGTTTCAACCTGTTCACGCTGTCCCTCCAAGATCGCCTATCATCAGTTTCCAAACAGTCGGCGACTCTCAGGTGTTTCCGCTTCTCCTCAGACGACACGATTAACCGCTGAAGGCGCGAAATAGTTGAGGTGTCGAGCGGTGCTTCAATGCGCGAGCAGCGTGCGCAACTCCGCGCTGGCGATCCAAGCCGTGTCGGTGGATGGGAAATCGTTGGGATCGTAGCCGCCGACATAGACGCGGCCGGCGTCGCTACCGCCGAAGGGCGAGATCGCGGCGGTGTAGATGGAAACGAGTTCCCGCCTGCCCGGGTCGAAGCGCCCGTTCACCTCGCCGAGCCGCCAGTGTCCGTGAGGATCACGCAGCGCATAGAGCGCGCCCGCGTAAAAGCCGCCCCCGGCTTTGCGCTGGTTGTACGCGATAAGCGGCTGGGTGGGCGGACCGACCAGGAAGGCCTCGATCCCGGTGAAATAGGCCGTGCCGCTATCGCGATCGGCGAGCGGGATGAAGCCGTTGTACGCCCCGAGCATATAGCCGACCGGCACACCGAGCCGGCGCGCGGCAAGGTCGGCGAGGCACACCTCCGGGCGGCGGAGCCAGGGGCCCTGGGGCGTGGGATCGAGCCGGATCACGCAGCCGCGCGACCGGCTGCCCGGATTCCACATCAGCAGCAGCGATTGGCGCCCCGCGACGGGCCCTGGGATCGCGGTGAGGCCGCGGATGCCGCCGATCGCCGAGAACGCCTTGCGCGGGGTCGCGGGATCGATCTCGCCGGTGAAATCCGCGATTTCCTCATAGCGGGGCACGGCACCGTCGATGCGCCGCATCACGTGGCTGCCGTCGGAGACGAAGAGACTGCCATCCGCTTCCGTCAGGCCGAGGATGCGCGTGCTGGTCGGCACGTATTCGGGTGTGTCGGACCAAGCCAGCACCTCCGGCCGCCCCGGATCGTAGTCGGCCCGGAACAGTCCGACCACACCGACAGACAGGAACAGGTCGTCGCGGCCGGTGACGCGGTCGCGGTGCACGATGGCCTTGCGCACCGAGTTGTCCTCGCCCCGGTGCCCGGTCGACCCCCGGACGATCTCGGAGCGCACCCAGGTGCCGGTGGCATCATCGCGCCGGAACAGGTGAATGCCGCTCTCGCCGCTGCCATCATAGGCCGCGGCCAGCAGCACTGTTGCCGGCTCGGGCAGCGTGCGGCCCGCTGCGTCGGTGGTGAAGGTCACGGAGGTGAGGAGTTCCGGGCGAAGATGGCGTGGGCCGAGTTCCAGATCCACCACCCAGGGCGCTCCGGGGGCTGAGAGCCGCAGGATCTGGCCCCAACCCGTCGCGGGATTGGGCCCGCCGTACCAGACGTTGCGCGCATCCTCCCAATAGCCGATCGCGGCATAGAGCTGGCCCTTGTGCGCAACGAGATGCATCGTCTGGCTGCCGCCGAGATAATGGCCGTTGCGGTCCAGGCAGCCAGCGACGAAGGACGACGCCCACCCGCTCTCGGCCTCCGCCGACGGCTGGCAAGGCGGGGCTGCGGGCGCGTCAGAGCAGGCGCCCAGCAGCCCGGTTGCGAGAAGGACGATCGCGGTCAGACGCCGACGCACGACCATGGACCCTGCCCCGTCAGTGACCTGCGGCAATCTGTCATTCTCTGAAGGGCGATAGACTGTCGCGCAGCTCAGCGCTTGCACATCTGCGCCAGCATCGCGAATCGCCAGCCGAGCCGATCCCGCTCCTCGGGGGCGAGATCGGCGATCATGGTCTTGAGCTTCGCCTCGAGCGTCGCCTCTTCGGGGCCATCTTCGGCATAGCTCCACGCGAACGCGATCCGGATGAGATCAGCAGCGGTTTTGATCTCGGTGTTTATGCTCTTGGTCTTCACGCCTGGTCCCCACTTACAGCCGAGCGCGGCGCGAATGATCAGCACCGGGTCCCGAGAATACCGATGTGGCGCACGACTAGGCGCCAGAGCGCCGATCTTGATTTCCCGTCCGCCGCAACAGATCACTTACCCGCTCATAGGTCGCGTCGATCGCAGGTCGCGTCTCAGAGAGTGTCGCTTCCAATCCTCCCCGCGCCCTCGCCCAGCTGTGCACATAGTCTGACAGGGCGGCATCGGCGATGATCGCACCGACCACACGCCCGGTAACTCCGGGAGGGGGCGCCGTATTCTCGACCATCATGTCCTTGTGCACGACATCCACGTAGGCAATCGCATTGAGCAGCAGTTCAGCGTCTTCTCTACGAGATCTCTCTCTCACCCTCCGCTCCGCGAGCGCGCACGGCGCGATATCGGCAGCCGCTCTCTTGAATTCGCAAGGTCGCTGCGTAGCGCCAAGCCGTGCCGAGCAAGTTCACGCTTAATTGTTGCAATGGCGCTTGGCCCGAGACGCGGGAATCGGAGCAGATCGCGCTCGCTCATTTCGGCGATGGCCGCTTTGGTGAGCAAGCCAAAATTGGCCAGCGCGTGATAGTGCATGGTTCGCAGCGATAGACCGTCGAGGTCGCGCACGCCAGGAGTTGCTCTCCAGCCCAACGTTCCAGGTAGACGGCGCGCCCCGGTTCTGTCCATCCCGGGCCCTCTCACCCGATTGACAGATACAGCCGTATGCCAGCGTGTGGGCGATCCCTCTACTTTTCGTGAACGACATTGGTCAGGGGAGACGCGATCTTGCGCGCCGAGCGGCTGCCAAGGACAAGGCGGCAACGCCAGCGGCTATGAGCGGGCCGGCAGGGTCGCCGCCAGCCGCTCCTCACGGGATGATTTCCCTTACTGCTGCGCGGTGCCGGCCGTCGGCGTTTGAGGCGATAGCGAGCTGCCGTCGACTGGCAGGTTGCTGCGCATCAGGCAGACCTTGCGCGCCTTCTCGCGCTTGGCGTTCGACTCGGGGGTGTAGTCGGGATAGGCCTTCTCGGCCTCGGTCGTGCAAGCGTCCTGCTGCCGCCAGATCGCGCTCTGTGTCTTCCAGTTCTGATCGGCGACAGCGCCTCGCGGCAGCAACAGCGCGGCGGCGATCAGCATCAGTGCGAAGAGATTGCAGCGCATGGCTTGCGGCCCCCCTTACCCATCGGAAGTCAAACCACGCGCGCGTCATCTCAGCGTAGCCGCCGCCAAAATCGGACAGGAAATCCCCCTGGCAGCAGAGCCCGCCCTGTCCTCCGTTGTAGGGTTGCGAGCGCTGAAGCGTGCCCGTGGGCTATCGCGTGGAGACGGAGCTAAAGACGCTCATCGCACCGAGGAACCCGGCATGCCCGATCGCGCGTGAGCCGGAAGACGCGCTATTCTACAGCCTGCCAATACTCGCATCGTTCGACGGGAGGAGGCGGTGGACAACGAACAGCTCAAGACGGAGATCGTCAAGCAGGCCGACACCCTCGCAGAACTCGCCCTACAAGGCCGGTTACAGAGCGCGACGGTAGCCTGGATAACGCCGGAGGGGCAGTGGCATTACACTGTGATCGGTGACATCGCATCAGTGACGATGGTCGGCGTGCTCGAGGGCGTGAAGGCGCACCTTGTCCAGCAGTATTTGCCGCCGCTGCGGTCACCCGGCCCGACCAGGCGGAATCCTTAGACGGAAATCGGCGTGACGGAGAGACAACCGCGTACCTTGCCGAGGTGAGCCCATCGTCCTGCTCAACCATGACGAAACCTTCAGCCGCGCCGCGTTCGGCCGGCATTGGCGAGGTCCTTGAGGGCGATGATCACGCGGATCCACATATCGGCGCCGATCGAGTCGCCATTTTTTTGAAAAAACAAGACGCGCTCGCGGGCCTTGTCGAGCGCACTTGATCCGTAAGTATCGGCGTAACTTTGCGCTGCGCGGTGAACGACATAATCCGTGATCAGCATGGAATAATTCTATCAGAGCACGCCGCCGAGAGCGAGACGTGGAAATCCGACTCGATGCAGTGGGCTCGGACCTCGGGGATCACGCCGCCCCGCAACCAAGCCGCCTACATCGATCACCCGATACCCCGCGATGGGCGTTCGAGTCAGAGTGCGAAGGTCACAGTTCACGTTCGCAATGCAGGGGTGTGCGGCTCGGTTTCCGGCCGTTCGCATCCGCGACGGAGGAGAACGGCGATGAAATCGACGATTGCATCAGTAATGGCCGCGGCGATTGCTCTCTCCGCAGTTTCCGTCCATGCCGCCGGGCCTTACGACGGCACGTGGCAAGTCGAAGCCGCCGCGGCGGGCTCGGGCGACAGCACGACCCGTCGACCGCGATGCGAGGGCCTCAGACTGCAGTTCGAGGTCAAGGACAACCGGATTCAAGGTTCGTTGGCGAGGTCGCCCCAGGGCCGCGGCCGCGTCACGCAAACCGGCCGCGGCGCGACGCCGATTACCGGCGTGGTTCTGTCTGACGGCACCGTCCATGCCCAGTGGCAGAGCTTCAATATCACCGGCAAGCTGAGCGGCGACAGGGCGGAGCTGCGCTGGAACGGCCAATGCGGCCCGCGCGTGGCGATGGGCGGGCGCATCCCGGCGACCGAGGGGTCAGGTTCCAGCAGCGGCGCGCGCTAGCGACCACAGTGCGCCGCCGCCCCTGTGGTCAATGGCCACCCGGGCCCGGTATCGGACATTTGGCCAGTCTGCGATTGAATAGACGGCTCGATTCTGAACTATTTGCTTCCTGCAGTTGGCGGCGTGCTGCTTCCCGTTGAGATTTCGACGCGTTCGACCGACGGCGGTGTCCATGAGCCGTCGGTGACCGCCACTTTCGGCCAGTAGGCACGCATGTAGAGCGAGAAGTCGGCGTTCGGCGCCGGCAGCCAGTTGCTCCGTTGCGCCTCCGCCGGCGGATCCGCCTGGACGTAGATCGTCAGCGAACCATCGGGATTGTATTTGAGGTCCTGATTCTTCGTGCCGACCGAGTACCGCTTGATCGCGTTGGGCGCGAAGAAATGATGCTCGTTGTAAAGGGTGAGCGACCAGAAGCCGTTGACCGGCGGCGTTTCGCCCTGGTCAAAGGTCACGGTGTAGCGGTTGGCGCCGTTGAGCCGGTTGCCGGCGGCGTCGAAATCCTGATAGAAGTATTTGGTCTCGTTCGGCTTGTTGACGAAAATGTTGGACTTCGCGACCGCCGTGCGCATGAAGTAGTCGGTGCCGAACGCGGCGCCATTGTCCTGGGTCGTCCAGTGATCGGGCAGCGGCAGACCGTAGTTGCGGAACTCGAACAGCGGCGCCACGAGCTGCGAGTCGGCTTCCGCCGCGGCCTCGTTCACGGCGTCCTTCACCGCCGGATCATGTTGGACCACATCGAGCACCGCCCTCATCTGCGCGTAAAAGGCTTCCTCGCCGGGCAGCGGCGGGACGTTGTTCAACACCGCCGGCAGCGCGGTCGAGAAATTCTCCGGCTTCACCCACCGGACCTCCGTATCGCCGGTGTCGCCGCCCCCCAGCTTCGGCAGTTGCGACCAGTCGCGGGCCTGCATCTCGCCGCTGTAGCGGCTCAACGGATAGCTCATGATCTGGTCGATCACGGACTGCACCGCCTCTTTGTCGGCATCGGTATCCGCGCGAAACACCCGCGGTACGAGAAAGCCGATATTGGTCGGCGAGCGGAACACTTTCGCAATCCCCTTCGGCACGGCGCCATGCCAGTCGGGCCCGGCGAGCAGGTAGAAGCCGGGCTGGGTTGCGTACATGGAGCCGACATCGGCGAAGGAGTCGGTGCGCTGATCGACGACCTGATAGACAAAGAAGCGGCCGCCGAAATCCGGCACCTGGACCACCACCGGCTCCTTC
>JASHUO010000507.1 GCA_030039975.1 Alphaproteobacteria bacterium | reverse complement strand
ATCCGCTGCCTTACCACTTGGCTACGCCCCAACGGGATGGCGGCGACCTTACCGGCAAAGCGGAATCGCCGCAACCGAACGGCGCGCGGCGCGCCCGACATCGCGGTTGACGCGGCGGCGCTCGCCCGGCAAGTTGCGGCCGTTCGATGACAGCGCCCCAGACCGCATCCGCCGCCACCGCTCCGCCGCTGCCGATTCCGCGCGACCCGCAGCTGCGGCGCAGGGCCGACGCCATTCGCGTTCTGGCCATGGATGCGGTGGAGCAGGCGAACAGCGGCCATCCCGGCATGCCCATGGGCATGGCCGATGTCGCCACCGTGCTGTGGAGCCGCTTCCTCAAATTCGATCCGGCGCGGCCCGACTGGCCCGACCGCGACCGCTTCGTGCTCTCGGCCGGGCACGGCTCGATGCTGCTCTATGCGCTGCTCCATCTCACCGGTTACCCCGGCATGACGATGGACGAGCTGAAGCGCTTCCGCCAGCTCGGCAGCCGCACCGCCGGCCATCCCGAATACGGCCACGCGCCGGGAATCGAAACCACCACCGGCCCCTTGGGCCAGGGCCTCGCCAATGCCGTCGGCATGGCGCTCGCCGAGCGGCTGCTCAACGCCCGCTTCGGCGATGGGCTGGTCGATCACCACACCTACGTCATCGCCGGCGATGGCTGCCTCATGGAAGGCATCAGCCAGGAGGCGATCACGCTCGCCGGGCATCTGCGGCTCGGCAAGCTCATCGTCTTCTGGGACAACAATTCGATCTCGATCGACGGCGACACCGCGCTCTCCACCTCCGACGATCAGCTGCAGCGCTTCGCCGCCGCCGGGTGGAGCGCCGTCGCCGTCGATGGCCACGACCCTGCCGCGGTGGCGGCGGCGATCGACGAGGCGCGCGGCGATGAGAGGCCGTCGCTCATCGCCTGCCGCACCACCATCGCTTTCGGCGCGCCGACCAAAGCCGGCACGGCCGCCGCGCATGGCGCGGCGCTGGGTGCCGCCGAGATCGCCGAGGCGCGCCGCCGGCTCGGCTGGTCTGAGCCGCCCTTTATCCTTCCCGAGGATATTCTCGGCTGGTGGCGCGGCGTCGGCGCGCGCGGCGCGGCCGCGGCGCAGCACTGGCAGCAGCGTCTCGATGCCGCACCCGCCGAGCTGCGCAGCGAGTTCCAGCGCCGCATCGGCGGCGCCTTGCCAGCGGGCTTCGACGCCGCCATGGCCGGCATCCGCGCGAAATTCGCGGCCGAGGCGCCGAAGACGGCGACGCGGCAGGCCTCGGGCATGGTGCTCGACGCGCTGGTGCCGGCGCTTCCCGAGCTGATCGGCGGTTCGGCCGATCTCACCGGCTCCAACAACACCAAGGCCAAGGGCCAGAAGGTGGTGACGCGCGCCGACTTCTCCGGCAGCTATCTGCATTACGGCATCCGCGAGCATGGCATGGCCGCGGCGATGAACGGCATGGCCGTGCATGGCGGCATCATCCCCTATGGCGGCACCTTCCTGGTCTTCACCGATTATTGCCGCCCGGCGATCCGGCTCTCGGCGTTGATGGGGCTGCGCGTCATCTATGTCATGACGCATGATTCGATCGGGCTCGGCGAGGACGGGCCGACGCATCAGCCGATCGAGCATCTGGCAAGCTTGCGCGCCATGCCCAACCTGCAGGTCTTCCGGCCGGCCGATGCGGTGGAGACGGCGGAATGCTGGGAGCTCGCCTTGCGCGCCCGGCGCTGCCCCTCGGTGCTGGCGCTGACGCGGCAGAGCGTGCCGGCCCTGCGGCGCGGCGCCGGCGCGGAGAATCTTTCGGCGCGCGGCGCCTATGTGCTGGCGGAGGCGGCGGGACAGCGCGCGGTGACGTTGCTCGCCACCGGCTCCGAAGTGGCGGTGGCGATGGCGGCGCGCGAGAGCCTCGCGGCTCAGGGCGTGGCAGCGGCGGTGGTGTCGATGCCGTGCTGGTCGCTGTTCGACGGGCAGGAGGCGGATTACCGCGCTGCGGTCTTGGGCAGCGCGCCGCGGCTCGCGGTCGAGGCGGCATCGCCCTTCGGCTGGGAGCGCTATGTCGGCAGCGGCGGCGCCGTGCTCGGCATGACCGGGTTTGGCGCCTCGGCGCCGGCCGAGGCGCTGTTCCGGCGCTTCGGCTTCACCGCCGAGGCGGTCGTCGAAGCGGCGCGCAAGCTGTTGTAACAGCAGCGTTTCTCGCTCCGCGTCGGGAGCCGGGATCGAGAGACCGCTGGGGTTGTTCACGAGGCATCATCGGGGGCGGAGGAAGAAGATATGGCGATTCGGGTGGCGATCAACGGGTTTGGCCGCATCGGCCGCTTGGTGTTCCGCGCGATCCACGAGCGCAGCGACGATCTCCAGGTGGTGGCGATCAACGATCTCGGCTCGGTCAAGGCGAACGCGCATCTCCTGAAATATGACAGCATCCATGGCCGCTTCGCCGGCGAGATCGCCTGCGGCGAGGATTGGATGGATGTCGGCCGCGGCAAGCTGCGCGTGCTCGCCGAGCGCGATCCCGCCAAGCTGCCCTGGAAGGACCTCAAGGTCGATGTGGCGCTGGAATGCACCGGGCTCTTCACCAAGCGCGAAAGTGCGGCGAAGCATCTCGAGGCCGGGGCGAAGCGCGTTCTCGTCTCGGCGCCGGCCGACGGCGTCGACTTCACCCTGGTGATGGGCGTCAACAGCGCGGACGTCAAGCCACAGCACACGGTGCTCTCGAACGGCTCCTGCACCACCAATTGCCTCGCGCCGGTGGCCTATGTGCTGAACGAGGGGATCGGCATCGAGCGCGGCTATATGACGACGATTCACTCCTATACCGGCGACCAGAACCTCGTCGATTCGCTGCACAAGGATATGCGCCGCGCGCGCGCCGCGGCGATGTCGATGATCCCGACCTCGACAGGCGCGGCGCGCGCCTTGGGCCTCGTCATCCCGAAGCTCAAGGGCAAGCTCGACGGCACGGCGATCCGCGTGCCCACGGCCGATGTCTCGGTGATCGACTTCAAGTTCAACTCGGCGCGCGATACCAGCGCCGAGGAGATCAACCAGCTCATGATCGACGCCGCCAAGTCGAACCGCTTCGGCGGCATCCTCGGCATCAATCGCGACGAGACGGTGTCGGTCGATTTCATCCACGACCCGCACAGCGCCACCTTCGACGTGACGCAAACGGTGGTGCTGGACAAGCGCTTCTGCCGCGTGCTCGCCTGGTACGACAACGAGTGGGGCTTCTCCCACCGCATGGCCGAAGCGGCCGTGCTCATCGGCAAGCTCGGGTGAGCCGCCGCATCATCGTCCATTCACTCGCTGAGGCGCGCGCCGCGCTCGGCGCCGCCGCGGCGCTCGGTGTGCCGGTGACCTTGATGAGCGCCGCCGGCGCCGGCGCTTATGCCGGGCCGCGCTGGTTCAAAGCGCTGATCGAGGCCGCTTGCGCCGAGCATCCCGGCGTCGCGGTCGACGCCGTGCTCGACTGCGCCGAAGAGGCGGGCACGGTGATGAGCGCGTTGCGCGCCGGCATCACCCGGGTGCGCTTCACCGGCTCCCCGGCCATGCGCGATCGCCTCGCCGCGATCGCCGCGGCAACCGGTGCGGCGCTCGAGGATGAGAGCGGCGGCGAGACGCTGGACCTGCTCGAAGCGCGCGATCCCGCGGCCGCCGCCCGCGCCTTCCTCGCGGGGAACGGAAGCCGGCCCTAGCGCGTTGGCGTCGCTGGCGAAATCGCCGCTTGCAGCGCCGCCGCAAGCTTTGCCGCCACAGTTTCCGTCTGCTATACCCCGCGCCGATTCGAGGCGAGCCCAGGAGCCCTGCCGGCCATGATGCTCAGCGAACGCGTCAAGAAGATTCTCGACGGCTATGAGAGCGACAATCCCGGCACCAAGGCCAACCTCGCCCGCATCCTGATGCAGGGCAAGCTGGGCGGCACCGGCAAGCTCGTCATCCTGCCGGTCGATCAGGGCTTCGAGCACGGCCCGGCGCGGAGCTTCGCCCCGAACCCGCCGGCTTACGATCCGCATTACCACTTCCAGCTGGCGATCGATGCCGGGCTCTCCGCCTATGCCGCGCCGTTGGGCTTCATCGAGGCCGGCGCCGCCACCTACGCCGGCGCGATCCCGACGATCCTCAAGGTCAATTCCGCCAACAGCCTGGCGCGCGCCAAAGAGGGTCCGTCGCAAGCGGTGACCGCGAGCGTCAAGGATGCGCTGCGGCTCGGCTGCTCGGCGATCGGCTTCACCATCTACCCAGGCTCGGACGAAGCCTACGGCATGATGGAGGAAATCGCCGAGATGGGCCGCGAAGCCAAGGCGCATGGCCTCGCGGTGGTGATCTGGTCCTATCCGCGCGGCGGCAGCCTGTCGAAGCAGGGCGAGACGGCGATGGACATCTGCGCCTATGCCGCGCATATGGCGGCGCTGCTCGGCGCGCACATCATCAAGGTGAAGCCGCCGACCGAGGCGCTCGAGCTCGACGCGGCGAAGAAGGTCTACGAGCAGCAGAAGATCGACATCGCGAGCGCCTCGGCGCGCATCCGGCATGTGGTGCAGTCCTGCTTCAACGGCAGGCGCATCGTCGTCTTCTCCGGCGGCGAAGCGAAGGATGTCGACGGCGTGCTGAGCGAGGCGCGCGCCATCCGCGACGGCGGCGGCAACGGCTCGATCATCGGCCGCAACACCTTCCAGCGGCCGCGCGACCAGGCGCTGAAGCTGCTCGACAGCATCATCCGCATCTACAAGGGCGAAGGCTGATCGCCATGGCGGGCGTGGCGCGATGACCACCCGCCTCTATCTCATCACGCCGCCCCAGCTCGTGCCGGCCGCCTTCGCCGATGCGCTGGCGCGCGCGCTCGATGCCGGCGACGTCGCTTGCGTGCAGCTTCGCCTCAAGGATGTCAGCGATGACGCGATCCGCCGCGCGGCCGACGCGCTGCGGCCGGTGGCGCAGCAGCGCGGCGTCGCCTTCCTGATGAACGACCGGCCCGATCTCGCGCTGGCGACCGGCTGCGACGGCGTCCATGTCGGCCAGCAGGATGCGTCCTATGCCGAGGCGCGCCGCCGCCTCGGGGCGGAGCGCATCGTCGGCGTCACCTGCCATGAGAGCCGGCACCTCGCCATCGAAGCCGCCGAGGCCGGCGCCGACTACGTCGCCTTCGGCGCCTTCTTCCCGAGTGCCACCAAGGAAGCCAAGCACCGCGCCGATCCCGAGATCTTGCGCTGGTGGAGCGAGCTGATGACCGTGCCCTCGGTTGCCATCGGCGGCATCACGCCGGAGAATTGCGCGCCGCTGGTCGCGGCGGGCGCCGATTTCCTCGCGGTGATCTCCGCCGTCTGGAACCATCCCGAAGGCCCCGCCGCCGGGGTGAAGGCGTTTGTCTCCGCCATCGCTGCGGCGGACGGCGCGGACGAACAGGGCCAGGGCCAAAACCCATGAAGCGTGCCCGCACCGCGGCTCCTTCCGCCCTCAAGGCGTCAGCGGCAACGCTCTAAGTTCCTTCCGAGCTGAGCCGAAGCTGCCAAGCTGGTAGACCGACGCGCCAGCCGCCGAGAACGTGAACGATACGAACGGGTCCGCCAACATCTTGTTCAAATAGGTTTCCGTTCCGACACCGATCGTCACGTGCGGATTGAATTGCTTGCCCGCCGCGACGGTGACGAAATTGGCGACGTAGTCGATCAGAGATTTTTGAATGTCGCGCCCGCCCTCGTCGCTGAAGAACGCCGCCGGGGTCCCGGTCTTGACGGTGTAGGGCTTAACCGCCGTGATGAGTTCATTTTGCAGCCGATGCAGGTCTTCCGTCGGTTCGACGACGATTCCCGCGAGGCCGATCGGCGGAGACGGGATGTAGTAATACTTGAACGCCTTCAGCGTCCATGCCGCGGGCTTTTCTTTGGCCAGAACCGCGTTCGCCGCGGCAAATACCTTGTCGAGGTCGTCGGTGCGGACGAACTGCTGCAATATAGAGATGTGCGGGTGGTGCGTCTCATCCAGGGCAAAGCCCTCCGGGAAAGACTTGAGCAGGCGAGCATTGGCGGCCATCGCGTACTGAACCATCGTCGGGCCGGGTTCGAGCGCGATGTCGATGGCGGTCACCGAATTTTCTTGCGAAGAGCCGGACGCTCCTTCGAAGGCGAAGACCTGCTTCCAATCATTCTTCATGCTGACCACCGTCCAACCCTTCTTCTTCGCCTCTTCATCGAGCGCGGGCGGGAAGGTGCCGACCCTGGTTTCGGGCAGGCCTCGCGCCGGGCCATAGGCGTATTCGCGGCTGGGGTCGTCGTGCAGCACCAGCATCTCCAGCCTGGCACCCGCTCCGGCCTGCGTCCATTCCAGCATCTCGCGATCGCCTGTCGAATTGCCAAACGCGGCGTAGGGGCGCTTGCCGATGAACAGGTTGATTCCGACCGGCTTGCCGCCGTGATCGTCGATGAAGAACGCTTGCGGCTCGCGCATCAGCACCGGCTTGCCGTTCACTTCCTCGTACTTCGTGAGAATGCTCGACCCGATCACCTGCTCCGGCGGAACGCCGTAGACGCGCTTGGCATAGGCACGCACGAACTCTTGGCCGCCGCCGGTGACGATATAGACCTTGAACCCATTGGCGCGCAGATAGTCCATGACCTCGCGCATCGGTTCGTATACCAGCTCCGTGTAGGGCCGGTGGAAGCGCGGATGCGTTGCCGTGCCGAGCCATTGCCGGACGATGTCACGAAATGCGTCGGTGCTCATCCCGGCGTGAGTGGCGGCAGCGACTTTCTCCCAATCCGATTCGCTGAACTTCGCAATAGCCTCGCGGTTGTCCCCAATGATGGCGTTGAGCGGCGCGTCCTGCTTCCATTCCGGATGCGCGGGTGCCAGGGCGTGGACGCGATCCAGCGCAAACATTGCTTGGGCGTAGACGGGATGTTCCACCCATAGGGTTCCGTCTTGATCGAAGGTGGCTATACGATCTTCAGGCGCGACGTAGGTCGGTGCGGATTTGTCCGTGACCGATGTCACGAAGGAGATAATCGACTGTTTAGCAGGCCCGTCGTTCCACGCCGCCAGCGGCTCGCTTTGCGCCCTTGCTCCAGCAAAGGCGAGCAGCATCACCGTCAAGCTGCCAAGTCCTCCCATGTGTGTCATCGGGCGCTGCTCGGACTCGCAGAAAATGGCGACAAACCGACCTCCCGCCGTCCAGCAAGCGTGAGCGGTGCGCGCACGCAGCACTATCGGGTGGACTCCGTAGTTGTCGCACCCCACCGCCTTAGACTCTAACCCGAGCTCGACGTCAGGCTTGACGGCGCCGCCGCCAGCAGCGCAGCGTGGCCTTGCGTCGCATTCACCGACCGGAGGCACCGCCATGGCAGGGGCAAAATGGACGCTCCGCGGCGACTACATCGAGAGCTGCAATTGCGACTATCTCTGCCCCTGCATCTATACGAACCCGCAGGGAAAGGCGACGCACGAGCACTGCACGGCGATCCTGGTCTTCCGCATCGATGAGGGCGCGTTCGGCGCAACGCGGCTCGACGGGCTCAGCTTCGCCATGGTGATCCGCTCGGGCCGGATCATGGCCGATGGCAACTGGATCTATGCCGGCGTGATCGACGAGCGCGCCGACGCGGCGCAGCGCCCGGCGCTGGCCGCCATCCTCGGCGGCGAAGCGGGCGGCACGCCGCAGATGATCCGCGACAACCTCGTCAGCGATTTCCGCGGCATCGATTTCAGGCCGATCGATGTCGTCATGGACGGGCTGAAGCGCAGCGTTGCGATCCCCGGCCTGCTCGGTTTTGCGATCGAGGGCGTCGCCTCGCGCAACCAATCCGGCGAGCCCTATTACCTCGACAACACCGCGCATCCCGCCAATCGCCGGCTCGCTCTGGCGCGCGCGAGCGAGCTTCATCTGCACGGCTTCGGCCTCGATCTCGATCTTGCCGGCAAAGGCAATAACGGTCATTTCGCGCCCTTCCGCTGGAGCGCCTGAGGCCGCTCACGCCACCGGCGCCCAGAGCACGTCCTCGATCGTCGCGGCGCCGCTCGCCAGCATGACGAGGCGATCGACGCCGAGCGCGATGCCGGCGCTTTCCGGCATGCCGGCGGCGAGCGCGGCAAGGAAATCCTCGTCGACGGGATAAGCCTCGCCATAGCGCCGGCGCTTCGTCTCCTGATCGGCGTGGAAGCGGCGGCGCTGCGCCGCGGCGTCGGTGAGCTCGCCGAAGGCATTGGCGAGCTCGAGACCGCAGACATAAAGCTCGAAGCGCTCGGCGAGTCGGGGATCGCCGGGCTTGGCGCGCGCCAGCGCCGCCATCGAGATGGGGTAGTCGTAGAGGATCGCCGGCGCACCGACGCCGAGGCTCGGCTCGATGCGCTCCATAAAGATGCGGAAGAACAGATCCTCCCAGGTGTCGCCGGGATGAGGCGCAAGCCCGAGCGGCGCCGACGCAGCGGCGAGCAGCGCGAGACTCGGC
>JASHUO010000506.1 GCA_030039975.1 Alphaproteobacteria bacterium | reverse complement strand
AGACCGGCGCGGGGCTTGGCAGCGCCTATCCCGATGCGGCCTATGAGGCGGCGGGCGCCCGAATCGCACCGGACCCGGCTGCGGCGCTGGGTGCCGGCGAGATCCTCCTCAAGGTGCAGCGGCCGCTCCGCGCCGGCGAAGGCGCGCTCGACGAACTGGCGTTGATCAAGCGCGGCACGGTTCTGATCGGCTTGCTGCAGCCGCTGCAGCGGCGCGAGGATGTCGAAGCCTATGCCAAGGCGGGCATCGCCGCCTTTGCCATGGAGCTGGTGCCGCGAATCACGCGTGCCCAATCCATGGATGTACTCTCCTCTCAGGCGAATCTCGCCGGCTACAAAGCGGTGCTGGACGCTGCCGGCGAGTTCGGCCGCGCCATGCCGATGATGATGACGGCCGCCGGCACCATTCCGCCCGCGCGGGTCCTTGTCATGGGCGCCGGCGTCGCCGGGCTGCAGGCGATCGCCACCGCGCGGCGGCTGGGCGGGGTCGTCTCGGCCACCGATGTGCGCTACGCCGCCAAGGAGCAGGTGGAGAGCCTCGGCGCCACGTTCCTCACCGTCGATCTCGAAGCCATGAAGGCGATGGAGACGGCCGGCGGCTACGCCAAGGAGATGGGCGAGGATTTCGCCCGGCGGCAGCGCGAGCACGTGACGGAAGCGCTGAAAAAGACCGACATCGTGATCTGCACGGCGCTCATTCCCGGACGCAAGGCGCCGGTGCTGATCACGCGCGCGATGGTGGCGGTGATGCGCCCGGGTTCGGTGATCGTCGATCTCGCCGTCGAGCAGGGCGGCAATGTCGAGGGCAGCGAGCCGGGCGAGACGGTGCGCACCGAGAACGGCGTTGCCATCGTCGGTCACGCCAATGTGCCGTCACGCATTGCCGTCGATGCGAGCCAGCTTTACGCCCGAAACCTCTTGGCCTTCCTGGCGCTGATCATCGATAAGGACAAGCACCTCACCATCGATACCGCCGACGAGATCGTCAAGGCGACGCTGCTCACCCGCGACGGCGCGATCGTCCACCCCCAGCTGGCGCCCCAGCCTGCGGCAGGAGCGTGACCCATGGAGCATAATTTCGTCTCCTTCCTGACCGTCTTCGTGCTCGCCTGCTTCGTCGGCTACTACGTCGTCTGGCGGGTGACGCCGGCGCTGCATTCGCCGCTGATGAGCGTCACCAACGCCATCTCCAGCGTCATCATCGTCGGCGCGCTGATCGCTGCCGGCCCGGCCGGCTTCACCTTCTCGAAGCTGATGGGGTTCGTCGCCGTCATCCTCGCCTCGGTCAACATCTTCGGCGGCTTCATCGTGACCCAGCGCATGCTGCAGATGTTCCAAAAGAAGAAGACGAAATAGGAGCACCGGACGTGAGCGCCAACCTCGCCGCCCTGCTCTACCTCATCGCCTCGATCTGCTTCATCATGGCGCTGCGCGGGCTTTCCTCGCCCGACACGGCGCGCGGCGGCAATCTCTTCGGCATCACCGGCATGGTGATCGCCGTCGGCACGACGCTCGCCTTGCCGGGCGTCGTCAGCTACCCCTTGATCGTGCTCGGCGTCGTCATCGGCGGCGCCATCGGCACCTTCATCGCGCTGCGCATCCAGATGACCGCGCTGCCGCAGCTCGTCGCCGCCTTCCACAGCCTGGTCGGCCTTGCCGCGGTCTGCGTCGCCACCGCGGCGTTTTACGACCCCGCCGCCTACAATATCGGCACGCCCGGCGAGATCTTCGCCGGCAGCCTGGTCGAGATGTCGCTCGGCACCGCCATCGGCGCCATAACCTTCACCGGCTCGATCATCGCGTTCGGCAAGCTGCAGGGGCTGATCACCGGTAAGCCGCTGGTCTTTCCCGGGCAGCATCCGCTCAACGCGCTGCTGGGATTGCTGCTGCTGGCGATCATCATCTGGTTTGTCCTCGCCCAGTCGGCGACGGGCTTCTGGAGCATCGTGGTGCTGTCGCTGGCGCTGGGATTGCTGCTCATCGTGCCGATCGGCGGTGCCGACATGCCGGTCGTCATCTCGATGCTCAATTCCTATTCCGGCTGGGCGGCCTGCGGCATCGGCTTCACCCTTGCCAACAGCCTCCTCATCATCACCGGTGCGCTGGTCGGATCCTCGGGCGCCATCCTCAGCTACATCATGTGCAAGGGGATGAACCGCTCGATCTTCAACGTCATCCTCGGCGGCTTCGGCACCGAAGGCGGCACCGTGGCGGCGGGCGCAGGGCATGGCGACCGCGCGGTCAAGGCCGGGAGCGCCGAAGACGCCGCCTTCATCATGAAGAACGCGAGCTCGATCATCATCGTGCCCGGCTATGGCATGGCGGTGGCGCAGGCGCAGCACGCGCTGCGCGAGATGGCCGATCTCCTGAAGCGGGAAGGGGTGACCGTCCGCTACGCCATCCACCCCGTGGCGGGACGCATGCCCGGGCACATGAACGTGCTCCTCGCCGAGGCCAACGTGCCCTATGACGAGGTGCTGGAGCTCGAGGAGATCAACCGCGACTTCGCCTCCACCGACGTCGCCTTCGTCATCGGCGCCAACGACGTCACCAATCCCGCGGCCAAGACCGACCCCTCCTCGCCGATCTACGGCATGCCGATTCTCGACGTCGAACGGGCGAAGACGGTGCTTTTTGTCAAGCGCTCCATGGCGTCGGGCTATGCCGGTGTCGAGAACGAGCTGTTCTTTCGCGACAACACCATGATGCTCTTCGGCGACGCCAAGAAGATGTGCGAAGAGATCGTCAAGGCGACGGAGTAGCGGCGGCGACAGCGGTTGCATAGCAACCGCGAGAGCCGCACGGCAGCCGGCAAAGGCCGCAGCCGTCCACCCGGCACAATCAAAAGCCGCCGCGGGAGACCCGGGCGGCTTGGCTAGCAGAAGCAGTTAGCGGCGCTTAATAGCCCTCGCGCTCCATGCGCTTTCTCAGGAGCTTGCGATAGCGGCGCACGGCCTCGGCTTTCTCGCGGGCGCGGCGTTCGGAGGGCTTCTCGTAGTTGCGGCGAAGCTTCATCTCGCGGAACACACCTTCGCGCTGCATCTTCTTTTTGAGAGCGCGCAACGCCTGGTCGACGTTGTTGTCGCGGACGAGAACTTGCACGAGAACTCCTCTCCTTTCATCAGGGCGAAAAAAAGCCGGCTGCGAAACCGCAGCCAGATTGGATGATTAATAGCACGCCGTCGCGGAGTTGTGAAGCGGCGGGCGGCGATCGTGAGCGCCGGATGTAGCGATTTCTCGCTAGGCTTACCCTCGGAAGGTGAGCGAATGGTGAAGAAACTCACGACCGCCGCAACAGCGATGCTGGCGCTGCTCGTCGTCGGTTGCGCCGCCAACAATTCCGCGTCGCAACCGCCGACGCAGCGCAATACCCTCGGCCAGACGATCGATCCCCAGACCGGTCTCCCCGTGCCTGGGTCGCCAGGCTATGGCGGATACTAGATAGCCGCCGACGGCGGGCGGTGACGATCAGGGCTCGGCCACGCGCCGCGGTGCTTTACCGCGGCGGCGCCGGCGCACATATTACCCGGCATGGCCATCCTCAAAATCGCCCGCATGGGCCATCCTGTATTGCGCGGCGTTGCCGCCGAGGTCGCCGACCCGACCGCGCCCGAGGTGACGCGGCTCGTCGCCGACATGGCAGAGACCTTGGCCGATGTCGCCGGGGCCGGGCTGGCTGCGCCGCAGGTGCATGTGCCGCTGCGCATCGTCCTTTTCCGCGTGCCCGAAGAGCGCATCACCGGCGCGCCCGACGACCTGCCGCAACCGCTGATCGCGCTGGTCAATCCGGTCATCGAAAAGCTGGGCGAAACGCAGGAGCTCGGCTGGGAGGGCTGTCTCTCCGTACCGGGGCTGCGCGGCGCGGTGCCGCGCTGGACGCGCATCCGCTATCGCGGCACAACGCCCGAGGGGGAGCGCATCGAGCGCATCGCGTCCGGCTTCCATGCCCGCGTGCTGCAGCATGAATGCGACCATCTCGACGGCGTCCTCTATCCGC
>JASHUO010000505.1 GCA_030039975.1 Alphaproteobacteria bacterium | reverse complement strand
CATGCCTTTCAGCGTATGGGTGTCGCGACGGAGCTGCGACAGCGTCGCCGGCAGCGCCGCCGCGCCCTCGAGCGCCTGCTCGATCAGCCGGTCCATCTGGCCGAGGCGCTCTTCCGATTCCTCACGGAAAGTCTGGCGCAGATTGAGGAATGGGTCCTCCACCGGCACCATTGTCTTGACGGCCATGAGTTCTCGTCCTCCGAGCAGCCGGCCGCGCCACACGCGCCAGGTGCGGTGCAAGCCTAGGGGAGGACGCCTAAGGATTGGTTTACGAGCGCACCTACGCGGCGGGGGTGCAGCCTGGCTTCTTCACCTTACGGTGTGTCGAGGCCGGAAATTTCGCGAGCATCGCGTCCGGCCGCACCGGTCGGCGCACCAGCTCGCCGCCGCAATTGGGGCAACGGCCTTGCAGAACGCCTTCGGCGCAGCCGCGGCAGAAGGTGCATTCGAAAGAGCAGATCATCGCCTCGCCCGAGTCCGGCGGCAGATCGCGGTCGCAGCATTCGCAATTGGGGCGCAGCTCCAGCATCGTTGTCTCCTCAGTCGCCGAGCAGGATGTCGCCGGCGTCGACACGGATGAGCGCCGGGCGGAGGCTCTTGCCGGCGCATGGTCCTTCGACGCAATAGCCGTCCTCGATGCGAAAGCGCGCGCCATGCGTGCTGCACAGGAGATGGCGTCCGTCGCGATCGAAAAATCGGTCGGGCAGAAAGTCGAGCGGCGTGCCGAGATGTGGACCGGAATTCACATAGGCATAGAGCGCGCCGGCGCGCTTCACCACGAAGAACGCGGCAAGGTCGGGGCCCGAGGCGAAGCGAAAGCCGCGCCCGCCGCCCTCGGGGATCTCCTCGAAGCGGCAGAGCCGCCGCTGCGTCACGGCTTCACGCCCGCCATCTTGCAGATGAGCCGCCACTCCTCCGCCGCGACCGGCACGACCGAAAGCCGCGACTGCCGCACCAGCGCGAAATCAGCGAGCGCCTTCTCCGCCTTGATCGCGGCGAGGCTCACCGGCGTCTTCACCGGCTCGACCGGCTTCACATCGACCATGACGAAGCGGCCTTCCCTGTCGCCGGGATCGGGATAGGCCTCCTTGACGATCTCGGCGATGCCGACGATCTGCGGCCCTTCGCCCGAGTGATAGAAGAAGGCGCGGTCGCCCACTTTCATCGCCTTCAGATTCTTCGCTGCCTGGAAGTTGCGCACGCCGCTCCACTCAGTGCGGCCCTCCTTGACGAGCTGATCCCAGGAATACGCCGAAGGCTCCGATTTGAGCAGCCAGTGGTGCATGTCATGCTCCTCAGCGAGCGCGCGCGACGAGAAAGAGGCGGCGGAACGGCAGCAGCGTCTTGCCATCGGCGCGGCGCGGATAAGCCTGGCGCAGCTTGGCGCCGTAGGCGGCGAGGAAAGCGGCGCGCTCGCCGCCGTCGAGCGCCTCGATCACCGGGCGCAGCGCGGTCGCGCTCACCCATTGCAGCACGGGATCCTCGCCCGCGAGCACGTGCAGATAGTCGGTCTCCCAGAGATCGAGGCCGTCCTGGGCCTGCGGCGTCAACAGATCGTAGTACCATTCCGGCGGTGCCACCGGATCCTCGCGCAGCACCGTGGCGCCGCCCACCACCGGCGCGAGCTTCGCCGACCAGCTGCCGTCGCGTGCGGTCTCGCGCATCAGCACATGCGAGGGCTGGTCGAAATTGCGCGGCATCTGCACGGCGAGCACGCCGCCCGGCGCCAGCTGGCGCATCAGATGCGGGAAGAGTTGCGCGTGGCGGCCGAGCCATTGCAAGGTCGCGTTGGAGAAGATGAGTGCAGCCGGCTCCGGCGCCGACCACGAGGCGATATCCGCCTCGAGCCAGCGGATGGGCGACGGCTCGGCCGCCGCCTTCGCCAGCATCTCGCGCGACCGGTCGATCGCTGTCAGCGTGCGCTCGGGCCAACGCGCGGCGATGGCGCGGGCATGGACGCCGGTGCCGCAGCCGAGCTCGACGAGCGGCCCCGGCGGCAGCTCACCGATGCGTGCCAGCAGCTCGAAGCCGGGCCGGAGCCGCTCATCGCCGAATTTGAGATAGAGCGTCGGGTCCCAGGCCATGCGCGCCTCTCCACCGGTTGCGCCGCTGCGTCTTACCGCAGAATCCGGCATAAGGAAAATCGGAGCCGTCCGGCAGCGCCGCGCGTTATCATGCGCAGGGCCGACGCTGCCGCGTGATGGCGCCGCGGGTTACGCGCCGCACGGAAGCGGCCGATGTGAAATCAAGGGGGCCGTTTCGGTTGGAGCGAGGTGGTATGACACGCGTCTCTCAAGGACATTTGAGCAAGGTCCCCGAAGTCACGCTGGTTTTCTGGATCATCAAGATCGCCGCAACGACCTTGGGTGAGACCGGCGGCGATACCGTGACGATGACGATGAATCTCGGCTATCTCGCCGGCACGGCGATTTTCCTGTCGGCCTTTCTGGTGCTGGTCGCGCTTCAGATCGCGGCGAAGCGGTTTCGGCCCTGGCTTTACTGGGCAACCATCATCGCCTCGACCACGGCGGGCACGACGATGGCGGATTTCGCCGATCGCTCCTTGGGCCTCGGCTATGCCGGCGGATCCTCGATCCTGCTGCTCTGCCTCCTCTCGGTGCTTTGCCTCTGGTACTGGTCGCTCGGCTCGATCTCGGTCGACACCGTCGACGCGCCGAAGGTCGAAGCCTTCTATTGGGCGGCCATCACCTTCTCGCAGACCTTGGGGACGGCGCTCGGCGACTGGATGGCCGATTCACGCGGTCTCGGTTACGAGGGCGGCGCCATCGTCTTCGCCGCAGCGCTCATCATCGTCGGGGTGGCGTATTTCTGGACGCGGGTATCGCATGTGCTGCTGTTCTGGACGGCCTTCATCCTGACGCGGCCGCTCGGCGCCACGATCGGTGATTTCCTCGACAAGCCCATCCATGACGGCGGGCTCGCCTTGAGCCGCCCGATCGCCTCGGCGGTCATCGGCGTCTTCATCATCGGCTGCCTTCTCGTGCTGCC
>JASHUO010000504.1 GCA_030039975.1 Alphaproteobacteria bacterium | reverse complement strand
GCGACCATCAGCAATCCATCCGGCTTGTCACGTTCCATCGCCCTGAACGCATCATCGAAATCATTTGGCTCGCGCACGCCCAATGATTCCACGCTGATGCCGAGTTTCCTCGCCGCCGCCGCCGATGCCTCATAGCGCATGCTCATGCCGAGGTCGTTGGCATTCCACAGCATTGCCACACGCCGCAATTGCGGCGCCGCCTCCTTCAAAAATTCGAGGCGCTTGGGCGCGAGCTCGGCCGCGACGTCGGAAATGCCGGTGATGTTGCCGCCCGGCCGCGCCAGACTCGCGACCAGGCCGGTCTTGACCGGATCGCCGCCGCCGGCGAGCACGATCGGGATCTTGCTTGTGCCGCGCTTGGCGGCGAGAGCCCCGGGATAATTGTTGGTGACCATCACCGCGACGTGCGCTGCAACAAGCTCATCGACGAGACCCGGTAGGCGTTCGACCTGAGCCCCTGCGCTCCGCTTCTCGATCTCGAGGTTCGTGCCGAGCGTGTAGCCGAGGTGAGCGAGGTTATGCAACACCCCCTTCGCCAGATTGTCGCTTACTGAGCCAGGCGCGAAATTCACGGACGAGAGAAATCCGATGCGGTAAATCTGAGCCGTCTCGGCGGAGCCGCGCGGCAAGCGCGCGATGAGGATGGCTAATGCAGGAAGGACCGCGATCGCCGTGCGCCGTCTCATTCGATCACCTCGTCGGCGCGGGTGAGGAGTGAGGGTGGAATGGTGAGGCCGAGGGCCTTCGCCGTTCTCGCATTGATGACCAGTTCGAACGTGCGTGGCTGCTCGACCGGAAGGTCGGCGGCCTTCGTGCCGCGCAGAATCTGGTCGACGTAACCCGCGAGAGAGCGATAGAGCTCGCGAATATTAGGACCATAGGTTAGCAGCAATCCGTTCTCCGCAAAGGGTGCCCAACCCGAAACCGAAGGCAATTTCGCCGCGACGGCAAACTGGGCGATGCGCTCGCTGTCGCGGTACATACTGGAATCGGGAAACACGACAAGCGCGTCGCAGCCGTCGCGCCGAATGGCGGCAAGCGCATCGTCGAGCCCGGCCGTGCCCATGATTGGGTAGTACGAAAGCGCGAGACCGAGCTTGGCGACGGCCTCTTCGGAGGCTTGGCGCTCGAGGTGCTCGCCCGGATGCTGCGGATGCGCGAGGACGGCTACATGCCGCAGTTGCGGCAGCCATTCCTTCAAGAACTCGATGCGCTTACCGACGAGGGCGAGCGCGAGATAGGTCATGCCGGTAAAGTTGCGGCCGGGTCGAGCGAGGCTGTCAACGAGCTTGCCACCGACTGGATCGCCGCTGAAGCCGAACACCACGGGCATCGTGGGCTGGAGTGGCTGCACGGCGTAGACCATCAGTTCCTGGGTGACGACGACCTCGGGATTCGTGGCGAGGAGCGCCCGGGCCACGCCTTCCATGTCCTCCCGTCCGTGGGCCCAATAGAGGCTAAGCGCGAGATTGCGGCCATCCACCCACCCGTGTTCGCCAAGGCCGGCGCGTAACGCATCGACATAGGGTGACGGCCCGTCGCCCGATCCAATACCGAGCCAAGCGACGCGCCGCGCAGCCGCCTGCGCGGACGCGGGACCTAGCGCAACCGCCAAGCTCAGCCTACCGAGTCCAGCGATGACCTGACGCCGTCTCATGGGAGCCCTCTTTGGGTTACCTAGTGATAGGCGGCACAACGAGAAGCTTCAGCGACGAAACGGTGGCGACAGTACCAAACCTCCTCGAGATACTGCGGTCCCATGATGCTGGGCGCGTGCGACGCCCCATCGCCTCTTCGAGGGCGCCCGCGCCGAAATCCGGCGCGACCTGTTTCACGTCGTAGACCAAAGCTATGCACGAAATACCAGGCCCGGGAAGTTCCAGGTCTGGACCGCACCGGCCCCCTTTGTCACCGCCGGCTTATCCAGTGGTCCTCTGCTTGCGAGGTCAAGGTTCTGGCGGGATGTTCTGGTTGACCCGGAACAGATTGGACGGGTCGTACTTCTTCTTCAGCGCGGCCAAACGCTCGTAGTTGTCGCCGTAGGTTGCCTCGAGGCGCCGCTCGCCCTCGTCGCCCATCATGAAGTTGACGTACCCGCCGCCGGACGTGTGCGGACGCACCGCCTCCCAATAGGCCTTGCTCCACCGCGTGATTGCTTCCGCCTTGTGCGGATCCGGGTCAATGCCGGCGATGACCATCGACCAGGTGGCGCTCCGCGCGTTCCACGCCGTCTCGTTCCTCCCGATTCGATGAGCCGCACCGTCGATCGGGTAGAGATGCATCAGCGACAGCTCGCTCGGCGTCTTGGCCGCGCTCTCGAGATGAGCGTCGATCGCGTCGTCGGAGAGCGCCTTGACGAAAGCGCCCTTCCAGTACCACTGCAACCCCTTCGGCAGCAAAGGGTCGAACAGGCCTTGCAGGGCGGGGAAGGGCATCATCCCCATCGCGCTCAGCGTCGGCGGGGGCAGGTCCCGGAGCAGCGGCCTCATCGCCGCTTCGGCCTGCTCGGCCGATCCGAGATAGCAGGACACAAGCGCGCAAATGCGCTTGCCCCATTCCGCGCGCGGGAATGGGTCGGTCGACGGCACCGTCTTCAGGCCCAGGAACATCCCGAGGTCCTCGGGCGCGCCAGGGAGAAAATCGCGATAACGCTGCATGATCAGGCGCGCATGCCGCTGATCCCAAAAGATCGGTCCCCCATAGACTATGTCCACGGGATGAGCCCGAAACACGAAACTGGTCACGACACCAAAATTGCCGCCGCCGCCGCGCAACGCCCAGAACAGGCCCGGGTTCTCCTCCTTGCTGGCGGTGACGAAGCTTCCATCCGCTAGCACGACGTCGGCCTCGACGAAGTTGTCGATCGTCAGCCCGTATTTGCGCGTCAGATAGCCGGTGCCTCCGCCGAGGGCGAGGCCGGCAATGCCGGTGGTGGAGACGATCCCCGCAGGGACGGCGAGCCCGAAGACGTGCGTGGCGTGATCAACATCTCCCTGGGTGCAGCCCGGCGAAACCCGCACCTGCCGTCGGATCGGGTCGACGCGCACTCCCTTCATCAAGGACAGGTCGATGACGATGCCGTCATCGCAGCTCCCCAGCCCCGGGCCGCTATGGCCGCCGCCGCGGACGGCCACGAGCAGACCATTGTCGCGGCCGAAATTTACCGCTGTGATCACATCGGCGACGTCGAGGCAGCGCGCGATCAAGATCGGCCGCTTGTCGATCATCCCGTTGTACAGCTTTCGAACCTCGTCATAGCCTGGATGGTCGCGCTCGACGAGCGGACCGCGCAGGCATTCCTGCAGCTTGGTATCTTCCACGCGCATGACCTCCCCCTTTTAAGAGGCTTCTTTCAGCAGGATCGCTGGTGAAAATGCCCGCGACCTCAGGCAAACATTTCGGGTCGCACCTCTTCCACCTCGATCACGACGTCGGCCGGAATGTTGAGCTTCCGCGCCGCAGCCCGAATGGCGTCCGCGTTCGGCGCCTCATAAAGGCAGTAGGTCTTGCGTTTGTCAGGACTTAAGAACGAGAACACCCACTTTACGCCCTCCTGGTCGTTGATCTCCTTAACGGCGGCGGCGGCCTCCGTCGTGAGTTCCAGTCGCTCGGCGAAATTCCGCTCAATCAAAAAGCGCGGCATCGGGAACCTCCTTTCTCGCTCAACCCTTTAGGATGCAGATCTTGCGGTTTGCGCCCCGAGCGCTCCGATCTTGGCCGCGAGAGCACCCATGCCGAACCGCTCCGCGCTTGCCAAAGCCGTGGCAAGGAGGGCGTCGGCTCGAACCTGGTCGACAGACCTGCCGCGCTGGCGGAGCATCAGCGCGAACTCATGCTTCGTATGGGCAAGCCACGGCCAGGCGCGCAGTCGTTCGTCCATGTCCAACGCCGCCTCGAAATGCGCTTCAGCGGTCGGCCAGTCGCGCAGCGCCGACGCCAGCATGCCGAGATAGCGCGCATTGGCCCCGCAGCAGACGGTAGCGATCGGCACGACGACGGCGATGTCCTGGTAGGGCCGCAGCAGGTCATAGAGCCGTTCGGCGTGATTCGCATCGCCAAGGCGGGCGCAGACCTCGGCGAGATAGCAGAGCGTGATGTTGCGCCTGGCATCGACCGGCAGCGCAAACCCGTCCGCGGCGATCTTGCGAAACGTCTTTTGTGCCGCCTCGCTAAAGCCGAGGTCTGCCGCGATCAAGGCAAGACCCGGGCCCCAAACCGGGTCGCGGGATTTCTCGGCGGCAAAGCGCTTTACCAGAGGGGCGACCTCGGCGAGCCGGCCTTGCTCACGACGGATCGTGAACATCTGCATGCCGTACACCCCGGTGACGACCTCGTCGTCGACGCCGGCCGGAGTGCGCAGCGCCTCTTCCGATAGGCGCTCAGCCGCCGCGAAATCGCCGTGCAGGATCGCCCGCATCGCCTCTGTGCTGTTGAGCCCGTACAAGTCCATCGGCGCGCCTTCGAACAGGGTGTGGCGGCGCGCGAGACGGTCTTCGAAAGCGGCCAGATCGCCCATCTCGAGGCAGCCGACCATGGCAAAGGCGTTGGCGCGCACAATCAGCTCGGGGCGGTTGCCTATCTCGTCTGCGGTCGCGGTCATCTCATCGAGAGTCGCGCGCCACGCCGGGAACTCCCGCGCGGCGCATGGCCGACCTGTCGTCGCGATGTAGGCGCAATCCAACGCGTCGAAGAGCGCGCGGCGGTCGCCAAGCCGGCGCGCCAGATCCGTGGCCTCGCGCATCAGGGCGGATGCCCGGTCGAAGGCGCCGAGCTTGAACGAGACGCGCCCGAGATGGCCCAGGACCCGGCAGCGCAGGGCATCATCGCTTTCGCCAAGCGCCGCGAGCGCCGCTTCGAGCAGGCCGGGGGAGTCGCCGATGACGCCCATATAGACTTCGGTTTCCTCCGCCCCCAATGCGGCCCGCGCCAGATCGGCCGGGGCGCCGATCGTGCGGGCGAGGGCGGCCGCTTCCGTGAAGCTTTGCAGCGCCTCCTGCAGGCGCAACACCCGGAGACGGGCCTCGCCGACGAGGGTCAGCAGATGCAAAAGCTGGTGGGATCGGCTCGAGGTCTCGGGCAAGGCGCGCGCGATCTGCAGCGCCTGCTCGAAATGTGCCAGCGGCTCGAGGTAGGCGGAGCGCGCAAGCGCCCGTTCGCCCGCCTTCACCCAGTATGGGATGGCCTGCTCCGGCGCCGCCGCCGCCATGTAGTGCTGGGCGATCAGATCAGGCTCCCCTTCCACCACTTCTGGAAAGCCGCTTTCCAGCGCCTGCGCAATTTCGGCGTGGTGCTGGCGTCGCCGGCTGAGCAGCAGCGATTGATAGGCCGCGTCCTGGATGAGCGCGTGCCGGAACATATAGGCGCCGCGCGTCGCGGCACCCGTGGGCAACGCAATATGCGAGGCGACCAGACGCTCGAGCGCGGAGGCCAGCGCCTCCCTCGATTTCCCTGCCACCGCGCCCAGCAGCTCGCTGCCGAACTCTCGTCCGATCACCGCTGCGATCTGAGCGACTTCCTTGGTTTCGGATCCCAACCTGTCGAGCCGCGCCAACAGCGACGCCTGCAATGTTTCGGGTACGCTGCTGTCGCCGATGGCGCTGCCGGTTTCGACAACCGATCGGGTGAGCTCCTCGATGAAGAGCGGCACGCCGTCGGCGCGGCGCAGAATACGGGCGACGATTTCCTCCGGCAATGCCGCGGCGGCGGCGGCGCGCGCGACCTCGGCGCCTTGTCCGCGGCTAAGGCGATTGAGCGTGAGCGCCGTGACCTGTGGGTGACGCGCCCAGTCGGTCTGCCAATCCGGCCGATGGGTGATCACCATCAGCACGCGCGCATCCGTTATGCGCGGCAGAGTCTGCGTCATGAGCGCGCGGGTCGCAGGGTCGATCCAATGCGCGTCTTCGAGAATGAAGAGGAGGGGGCTTTGCGCGGCGAGGCCGATAAACTGGTCGACGAGCAGGTTGAGCACGCGCGCCTGGCGTTGCTCGGCAGTCAGTTCGAGCGAGCCATGGCGGTCGTCGGCCGGCAACGACAGCAGCGGACCGAGGACGGCCAGGCCGTTCGCCGGATCGGTCCCGGCCTGCCGCAACAGCGCGTCGAGCTTGCGCGCCCTCTCGTCCAGTCCATCCTCCGGCAGGAAGCCGGCAGCATATTCAAGATGCCGGATGACCGGGTGAAGCGTGCTGGCAGTGTGGAACGGCGAGCACTGCATTCGGATGCGCGTGTGTGGCGTGGCCGACAGCCGCTCGCATAGGGTCTCGACGATCCGCGATTTGCCCATCCCCGCTTCGCCGGAGAGCAAGACCATCTGGCCCTCGCCGCCTGCCGCCCGCTCGAAGCGCTCACTGAGCAGCGACATCTCCTGCTCGCGACCGATGAAAGGCGTAAGCCGGCTTGCGCGCGCCGCGAAACGGCTCTCCGTCGCGCGCTCGGCCACGACCAGCGAGGCGCGAACCGGCTCAGCGATGCCCTTCAGCGTCTGCGGCCCGAGATCCTCGAGCACAAAGCCGGCGCCGACCAGCTGACGGGTCAGCTCGTCGATGACGACCTGATTCGGTTGCGCGAGAGCCTGCAGGCGCGCGGCCAGATTCGGGGTGTCTCCTGCCACGGCGCCCTGTTGCCGGCGTCCTGAGGTCTCCAAATCGCCGACGACGACGATGCCTGAGGCAATGCCGACGCGCGCGCTCAACGGCTCGGCGCTCCCGCACGGGAGCTGCCGCACCATCTCGATGGCGGCGAGGGCGGCGCGGATCGCCTGCGCCGCCTCGTCCTCGTCTGCGTGCGGCCAGCCGAAATAGGCGATGATCCCGTCGCCCAGGAAATTCGCGACGTAGCCGTCGTGCCGCGCCACCACGCCGCTCACGGCATCCTGGTAGGCGCGGATCAATTCGCGCAAATCCTCGGGGTCGAGACGCTCTGATAATGCGGTCGATCCGACGAGATCGCAAAACATGACAGTCAGCTGCCGGCGCTCGGCCGTAGCGCCGTCCGCGGGGCTCGGGCGCAACGGCGCGCTCGCCGGCGTCGGGTGAAT
>JASHUO010000503.1 GCA_030039975.1 Alphaproteobacteria bacterium | reverse complement strand
GCGAAGGTCACCGAGGAAGAGGCCACGATCAGAGCCGACCAGGCGGCGATCGAATATGCCAAGACGCAGTTGAGCTACACCAAGCTGGTCGCGCCCTTCGACGGGGTTGCCGGGATACGCCTGCTCGATATCGGCAACATCATTCACTCGAGCACGTCGCGGGGCTCTCCGAGCGAGCCGAACGCCTTGGTGGTGATCAATCAGGTTCAGCCGATCAGCGTGATGTTCACGCTGGCGGCGGCCGACACGCCGCAAGTGCAGGACGCTCTCACCAAGGGCCAAGTCAAAGTCATTGCCTTGAGCGCGGACGACAAGAACGAGCTTGATGTCGGCACGCTCGCCGCGATCGACAACCAGGCCAATACCACCTCGGGCACGATCAGTCTCAAAGCGATCTTCCCCAATCCGCAGCGCAAACTGTGGCCCGGCATGTTCGTCAACCTGCGGGTGGTGACGCAAGTGCGGGGCAATGGCCTGACGGTCCCGCTCGACGCCGTCCAGCAAGGGCCTCAAGGTCAGTACGTTTTCGTGGTCGGCCCCGATCACAAGGTCGCGATGCAGCCGGTCTCGGTGCAAGAGACGCTCAATGGCGTGGCGCTGATCGACAAAGGCCTGAGCGCCGGCGAGACCGTTGTGGTGCGGGGACAATACCGGCTGACGCCCGGCACCGTGGTGTCGCTTGCCGATCCGGACAACCCGGCCGCTGTGCCCAACCCCACGCCGGCGTCCGCGGGCCTGCTGCCATGAACGGCGATGAGCCGTAGATGAACATTTCCGCGACCTTCATCCACCGGCCGATCGCCACCGCGATGCTGATGGCGGCGATCCTGCTGCTCGGCCTGCTCAGCTACGAGCTGTTGCCGGTGGCAGCTTTGCCGAACATCGACTCGCCGACGGTTCAGGTCACGGCCCAGCTCCCGGGCGCCGATGCGCAGACCGTCGCCGGCACCGTCACGACCCCGCTCGAACGGCAGTTCGGCCAGATCCCCGGCTTGACGCAAATGACCTCGAGCAGCGCCACCGAGTATGCGCAGATCACCTTGCAGTTCGACCGCAGCCGCACGGTCGATTCGGCAGCCGAGGACGTGCAGGCGGCGATCAATGCGGCGGCCGGGCAGTTGCCCCCGACAATGCCCAATCCGCCGATCTATCGGAAGACCAATCCGGCGGACACGCCGGTCCTGATGCTCGCCCTGACCTCGGACACGCTGCCCTTGACCACGGTCAGCGATTACGCGAACAGCATTCTCGCCCAGAAGATTTCGCAGATGCCCGGCGTCGGCCTTGTCGGCATTGGCGGCCAGCAGAGTCCGGCGATCCGCGTGCAGGTCAATCCGGCACAGCTCGCCGCCGACGGCCTCGACCTCGAGGCGGTGCGAACGGCGCTCGCCAATGCCACGGTCGACCAACCGAAAGGCACGCTGTACGGTGCCAACCAGGCCTTCGCACTGCAGACGAACGACCAGCTGCTGACGCCGCAGGGGTTCAACAGCTATATTCTTGCCAACCGCACCGACAGCTTCGGCAATAGCGGGCCGGTGCGGGTGCGCGATGTCGGCCACGCCATCGTCGCACCGCAGGATGTGAACCTGGCGGGCTGGATGAATACCGAGCCGGCGGTCATCATCGCCATCCAGCGGCAGCCCGGCGCCAACGTGATCGCGACGGTCGACCACATCAAGAAAGCGCTGCCGGAGCTCGAAGCCTCGCTGCCGCCGTCAATCAAGATCCATATCGTCTCGGACCGCACCCAGACCATTCGCGCCAGCGTCGCCGATGTTCAACACACCCTGCTGCTGACCATCGCGCTCGTCGTCGGGGTGATCTTTCTGTTCCTGCGCAAGTTCTGGGCGACGGTGATCCCAGGGATATCGGTGCCGATGTCGCTGATCGGCACCTTCGCGGTGATGTATGTGCTGGGGTATAGCCTGGACAATCTGTCGCTGATGGCGCTGACCATCGCCGTCGGCTTCGTCGTCGACGACGCCATCGTCATGATCGAGAACATCGTGCGGCACATCGAGGAAGGCAAGACGCCGATGCAGGCCGCCCTGCAGGGGGCGGGCGAGATCGGCTTTACCATCCTGTCGATCTCGATATCGCTGATTGCGGTGTTCATTCCGCTGTTTCTGATGAGCGGCGTGGTCGGCCTGCTGTTTCGGGAGTTCGCCGTTACCGTCGCGGCGGCGATCGTTGTCTCGGTGATCGTCTCGCTGTCGCTTACGCCGATGATGTGCGCCCGCGTCTTGACGGCGGAAGGTGAGGCGCGCCCTGGCCGCCTCTCGCACGCCTTCGAGCGCTTCTTCGAGGGGTTGGCCGCGGTATACGACCGGGCCTTGGTTGTCGCGCTGCGCTACCGCGCGATCACGCTCGCCGTGATGATCGCAACCATCGCCGCGACCTTCCTTCTGTTCGTGCAGATCCCGAAAGGATTTTTCCCGCAGCAGGATACCGGTTTGATCGTGGGCATCGCCGAAGGCGCGGAAAACATCTCGCCACAGGCGATGAAAGACCGCATGCAGGCGATTCTGGCGGTGGTGGCGAAGGACCCCGCGGTCGCCGCGGCGAACGCCTATATCGGACCCGGCGGGTCGACCGTCACCGAGAATGACGGGCGTATGTTCATCACGTTGAAGCCGCTCGGGCAGCGCACGGCCAGCGCCGACCAGGTGATCGCGCGCTTGAACAAGGCGCTGCAGCCGGTCTGGGGCATCACTCTCTACATGCAGGCGGCGCAGGACATCACCATCGGCGCGCGCCTCTCCAAGACCCAATACCAATACACGCTGGTCGATGTGGATGGCGACGAGCTCGATCATTGGGCGCCGATCCTGCTGCAGAAATTGCGAGCACTACCGCAGCTGACCGATGTCGCCAGCGACCAGCAGACCGGCGGCCGGGTGCTGAAGGTCGAGGTCAACCGCCAGCTCGCCTCGCAGCTGGGCATCAATCCATCGATCGTCGATTCGATTCTCTATGATGCGTTCGGACAGCGGGTCGCGGCGCGCATCTACACGAGGCTGAACCAATATTTCGTCATTCTCGAGGCCGCGCCCGGTTTGCAGCTTGGCCCGAACGCGCTCAGCCGCATCTTCGCGACCTCGTCCAGCGGTGCCGAAGTGCCGCTCAGCGAGTTCGCCTCGATCACCTCGGTCGTCGCGCCGATCGCGGTCAACCATCAGGGGCAGTTCCCGTCGGTGACGCTGAGCTTCAACCTGCCGCCGAACGTCTCCATCGGCGAGGCGGTGATGGCGATTCGGCAGGCGACCCGGGACCTGCAGCTGCCGCCCTCGATTGCGACCAGTTTCCAAGGCAGCGCGCAGGCCTTTCAGAATTCGCTCAGCAGCACCCCGATCCTGATCCTCGCGGCGTTGATTGCCATCTACATCATCCTCGGAATGCTCTACGAGAGCACGATCCACCCGCTCACGATCATCTCGACCTTGCCTTCGGCCGGGCTCGGGGCGCTGCTGACCCTGATGCTGTTCGGCATGCCGCTCGACGTGATCGGGATCATCGGCATCATCCTGCTGATCGGCATCGTCAAGAAGAACGGCATCATGCTGGTCGATTTCGCGCTTGAGGCTCAGCGGGAGCGCGGGCTCGGCGCCGAAGCGGCGATCCACGAGGCCTGCCGCCTGCGCTTTCGCCCGATTCTCATGACGACGATGTGCGCCCTGCTCGCCGGCGTTCCGCTGATGCTCGGCACCGGGATCGGCTCGGAAATTCGCCAGCCGCTCGGCTACGCGATCGTCGGCGGCTTATTGGTGTCGCAGCTCTTGACCTTGTTCACGACGCCGGTCGTCTACATCTACATGGACCGTCTCGCCGATTGGCTGGGGCGCCGCCACGGCCGGACCGCGGCCGCGCAAGCAAGCGCCGCCGCGCGCTAGCTCTCGCCGCTTACTCGGCGGCATCCTTCGTCGCGTCGCCGAACACATTATAGGTTCGCTGCTGATACCGGATCATGTAGTCCGTGTAGTAAGTCGTCGGATAGCGCGGCGGGTTGTCCGGGCCGATGCAGGTCGGCACCGCCGCGATCGGCCAGTCGATATTGGCATCGCAGAAAAAGGCGAGTGCATAGCGCTCGTCCCCGGTGTGGTTGACGGCGCGGTGCGGCGTCGCCAGGAAGCGATCGTTGGTCCAGCGCAGCAGCAGCTGCCCGCCATTGACGACGAAGGCATCGGGAATAGCGGGTGCGGCGATCCATTTGCCGCCCGGCGCGCGAATCGACAGGCCTGGCACATCATTCGGAGCGAGCAGCGTCAGGAAGCTGGTATCGGTGTGCGGGGCGATGCCGAATTCGCCCGCAACCGGTTCGGGCTGGTTCGGGTAATGCGTCATGCGGAGCTTGTATTGCGGCTCCGCGAACGCGCTGTCGAAATACGCTGCCGGCAAATCCAGCGCCCGCGCGTAAAGCCGCACGAGCTTTTGCACCAACCGCTCCAGCGTGTCGCAATACTCGACGACGATGTCCCGCAGCCTCGGCAGATCGGCCGGCCACTGATTGGCGCTGCGGAACCGGCGATCAGCGAGCACCTCAGGATGGTCGAGCGGCAGGTCGCGCGCCACGAACAGCGCCTCGTTCAGATTGGCCTTCGTGACCGTCTCGACGACGGAGGTGCGCAGCGTGTCGCCCTGCATCGGCAGGTAGCCGACATTGTGCTTGTTGAGTTTGATTGCGAGCTTCTTGTCGAGCGCCTGAGCGTGAAACCGCACCGCTTGCTGAAAGACGTCGCGGATCAGCGCCGCCGGCACGCCGTGATTGACGATGAAATAGAAGCCGATCTCGGTCAGCGCGACACGGAGCTCTTCCGCAGCACGATCAAGCGCACCCGGCGCTTCAGCCAAGTAAGGGCCGAGATCGATGACCGGGATGGTGACGCCGTCGGGCATCAAAGGCTCCGTATCGCATGCTAAGTGCCGAGCATCTCTCCGAATAGCTTGAGGGTGATTTGCCCCGTTCGGGTGCCCCTATCGCCTTAGGCGCAAGGATGCGCGAGTGTCAAGGTCCGGCGATAGAGGAGAATGATCGATCGCGGCCGCACGAACGGCGCGGAGTATAGAGGCTGTCGCGCCGCCATGACCCGACCATGGGCGCGGAAGCAAGCGCAGTCGCGCGATCGCTTTCGCCAGTCGCCTCAGCTCGCTTGCTGATCAGCCGGGGTTGCGCGTGCGGTCGAATACGCCGCCGGAGCGAAGCTGGGAAGGCACGCAATGCCCCCCGCTTCGCCCCGATCAGCTAAGCGCCGCCCTTCGCGCTCTGGCGGGCCGTCAGTGCGGGGTGGTCGGCGGCACCAGAGGCTGGCCCGCTGGCTGGTTGCTGGGCTCAACGGGTTCGCGGGCGTCATTCGCCGGCACGAG
>JASHUO010000502.1 GCA_030039975.1 Alphaproteobacteria bacterium | reverse complement strand
CTCATCGGCGCCGACGGGCTGCACTCGCTCGCGCGCCGGAGCCTCAGCGACGACGAGCCGGTGTGCGACGGCTGCGTCGCTTATCGCGGCACCATCCCGGTGGCACAGCTATCGACTCACGCCGGCCTCGATAATGTCGTCATGTGGGTCGGGCCGCAGATGCATTTCGTGCAATATCCGCTGCGCCGCGGCGAGCTCTACAACCAGGTGGCCGTCTTCAAGAGCCCGCGCTATGCGCCCGGCGTCGAAACCTGGGGAACCGTGGAGGAGCTCGACGCGCATTACGCGCAGACCTCTGATTATGTCCGCGCCTCCGTGCGCCTGATGTGGCGCGACCGGCACTGGCCGATGTTCGATCGCAAGCCGATCGAGCGCTGGACGCGAAACCGCCTGGCGCTGCTCGGCGATGCGGCGCATCCGATGTACCAATACATCGCGCAGGGCGCCTGTCAGGCGATCGAGGACGGGCTCGCTCTCGCCCGGCATCTGACGGCCGCGCCGCAGGATCCCGCCGGCGCGCTGCGCGCCTATGAGCGCGCCCGGCTGTTGCGGACCGCGCGCGTCCAGCTCACGGCGCGGGCGATGGGCGCCTTCTTCCACCTCGACGGCGTCGCGGCGTCGGTGCGCAATGCGATGATGGCGGGGCGCCGCGCCGACGATTACACGCTGCTCGACTGGCTCTACGGCTATCGGGTCTGAACGCCCTGAGGCGGCGGCAGAACGCCGTTCCCGCGCTGGTCGCTCGATTACCCCGCGAATCCACGCCATATCGCCGCCCTTGGCAACCGTCCGCGGACTCATAAAGGTCACGGAAATACCTCAACCGCCGCGATCGTGGGCGCTTAAATTTAAGCCAATAAGTTAACACCCGGGGACAAGCTCGAGAGGAGATACGACGGCCAACCTTGGAGGTGGCGCATGAGCTTGGTTCCTGCCGACGGTCTTTATCGCCGCAGGATTTTCCATTCCGGAAGGCACGCATCGCGCCGGATGATGGCGATGCGGCTCGCAGCCGTGGTTGCGGGCAGCGGCGTTTTTCTGTCTCCAACACTACCCACGACGGTACCCATCGGCCCGCTGACGCTGGCATCGGGGAGTGCTGTCACGGAAGGCGACGCGGTCGCCGCGGTGCTGCCCGAGCAGCCGGCCGCGCAGGCGCAACCAGTATCCCTGCCGGCTTCCGAGCCCAAACCGGCCGACGAGGTCGCGCCACTCGCCGCGGCGAGCAACGCCACCGCCAGCCCGAGCATGGACGCGCCCATGCCCATCGCGGCCGCGGCCACGGTTGCGCCGACGCCGCCGGTCGCGGCACAGCCAAGCCCGACGCCGCCGATCGCGGCGAAGCCAAGCCTGCCGCCGGTGCCGCCGGCCACAGCGCGGACAAAGCAGCCGCAGACCTTCATGGAGCTTACCTACTATTCCGATCGAGTGTCGGCGCGCCACGCCGCGGTCAGGCTGCGCCGGATGTGGGGACATGCGCTGGCTGGGATGCCGCTGCAGGTCATGCCGGCGGAAGCGCGGGGAAAGACGATCTGGCGGGTGGTCGCGGGACCGGCGGCCAGCCGCGAACGCGCCGAGACGTTCTGCGCCGTCGTACACCGGGCGGGCCGGACCTGCTCGCTTGCCGCTATCTAGACGAGCCCGCTCAGAGCGGGCGCTTTGCCGGCGTTGAAACGATGCGCAAGGGCACGCGGCTATAGCGGTTGTTGACTTGCACCAGCTTGGTGAGGAGCGCCATGAAGTCGCGACGCTCGGCCGGCGCGAGCGGCGCCAGAATGCGCTGCTGCGCCCGTTCCACCGCCGACTCGATGCGATCCAGCAGGGCCTTGCCGCGCCGGGTGATGCGCAAACGCTTCACCCGGCGGTCCTCGCCGCCGCCCTTGCGCTGGATCAGCCCCTTGGCCTCGAGCCGCGCCACCACATGGCCGAGGGTCGAGCGATCGAAGGCGATGAGCTGCGACAGTCGGCTCGCATCGATATCCGGCTGCTCGCCGATCGCCACCAGCGCCGCATATTGCACCGGCGTCACGCCGAACGCGGCGGTCTCCTCCATGAAGAGTGCGACGGCAATCTGCTGGCTGCGCCGGACGAGATGGCCCGGCATGGCGTAGAGATCGTCGAGCAGCATGCGCGATAAATCCAGGCCCTGCGGCCGGCCTCACATATTCGGATAGTTCGGGCCGCCGCCGCCTTCCGGCACGGTCCAGACGATGTTCTGCGGCGGATCTTTGATGTCGCAAGTCTTGCAGTGGACGCAGTTCTGGAAGTTGATGACGAAGCGCGGATTGCCGCCCTCGCTGTCGCGCACGACCTCATAGACGCCGGCAGGGCAATAGCGCTGCGCCGGCTCGTCAAAGAGCGGCAGCGTGTAGGTGATGGGAATGGCGGGGTCCTTGAGCTTCAAATGGCAGGGCTGATCCTCGCGGTGATTGGTGTTGGAGATGAACACCGAGGACAGCCGGTCGAAGCTGATGACGCCGTCGGGCTTGGGATAGTCGATGCGCGGCGCTGCCGCGGCTTGCTCGAGGCTGGCGAAATCGGTCTTTTTGTGGTGCAGCGTGTAGGGCAGCAGCTTGCCGAGGCCGAGGTGATGCAGCCACATCTGCAGCCCGCCATGGAGCGTGCCGAGCTTCGCTCCCCAACGCAGCCCCGGCTTGACGTTCCGCACCTTCCATAGATCCTGATAGGCCCAGCTCTGGCGGAAGGCGCTCTCATAGCCCGCGAGCACGTCGTGGCCCTCGGAGCCGGCGCTGAGGCGCTGAAACGCCGCTTCGGCGGCGAGCATGCCGGTCTTCATCGCGTTGTGGCTGCCTTTGATGCGCGGCACGTTGACGAACCCGGCGGCGCAGCCGATCAGCGCGCCACCGGGAAAGGCCAGTTTGGGCACCGATTGCAGCCCGCCTTCGTTGATGGCGCGCGCGCCATAGGCGATGCGCTTGCCGCCTTCGAGATAGGGCTTCACCAGCGGATGATGCTTGAAGCGCTGGAACTCCTCATAGGGCGAGAGATGCGGGTTCCAGTAGTCGAGATTGACGACGAAGCCGAGCGAGACCTGATTGTCCTCGAGATGGTACATGAAGGAGCCGCCGAAGGTCCGGTCGTCGAGCGGCCAGCCCATGGTGTGCAAGACCAGGCCCGGCTTGTGCTTGGCCGGATCGACCTGCCACAGCTCCTTGAGGCCGATGCCGTATTTCTGCGGATCGACGCCGTCGCGCAGATTGAAGCGGCGCATCAGCTGTTCCGACAGGCTGCCGCGCGCGCCTTCGGCAAAGAAGGTGTATTTGCCGTGCAGCTCGACGCCCGGCGTGTAGCGGTCGGTATGCTCGCCCGCTTTGCCGAGCCCCATATCGCCGGTGGCGACGCCTTTGACCGAGCC
>JASHUO010000048.1 GCA_030039975.1 Alphaproteobacteria bacterium | reverse complement strand
CGCTCTACAGCCTCACGCTGGCGCAGACCAAATCGGCGAGCGGCGTGGTCGCGGCGAGCGGCGCCATGGTCTATGAATGGGGCGAGACCTGCGACGGCTGGACGGTGCAGCAGCGCTTCCGGCTGCGGCTCGAATATGCCGAGCAGGACAATGTCGAGGTGAGTTCCAGCCTCGTCACCTGGGAGTCGAAGGACGGGCTGCGCTACCGCTTCAACGAGCGCCGGCTGCGCAATGGCGACCTCGACGAGGAGATCAAGGGCGAGGCCAAGCTCGACGGCCCCGGCAAGGGCGGCTCGGCCGAGTTCACCAAGCCGCAGACGGCGACCTTGACGCTGCCTCCCGGGACCATCTTCCCGACGGCGCACACGCTGCTGCTGATCCAGCGCGCCCAGGCGGGCGATCAGCTCATCTCGCGCAAGGTCTTCGACGGCGCCACCGTCGATAACGCCGGACAGATCACCGCGGTGATCGGCCCGGGGCTGAAGCCCGGCGCGAGCAACGCCAACGAAAAGCTGCCGAAAAGCCCGCTGCTGGAGCGCCCGTCCTGGCGCATGCGGCTCGCTTTCTTTCCCGCCGACAGCAAGCAGGAGCAGCCGGACTACGAGCTCGGCATGCGCCTGCTCGACAATGGCGTGTCGCAGGACATGACGCTCGATTACGGCGACTATATCATCCGCGCCAAACTCGACGACATCGAAGCGCTGCCGCGGCCGAGCTGCTGATCAGGAATCAGAGGTCAGGTATCAGGGATCAGAGACGCCGCTTTCTGATCTCTGATCCCCGATCCCTGATCCCTGAAACAAATCCGGCGGGTCCGCGAGCGCCGGCTCGGCGAGCCGGTCGGCGCCGATGCCGATGAGGCGGAAGAGCGTGCCGTCCGCTGCGGCGCGCAGCAGCGGCAAGGCCGCGCGATAAAGCGTCTCGGCACGCTGCGTCGGATCGGCCAGCCGCCGCGATCGGCTCAGCACGCGGAAATCGGCGGTCTTGAGCTTCAGCGTGACGCCGGCCGCGGCGAAGCCCGCCCGCGCCAGCCTCCCGGCAAGGCTGGCGCAGAGCGGCTCGAGCTGCGCGGCGAGCGCTTCGTACGCGGCGATGTCGCGCGCGAAGGTGGTTTCGACCGAAACGCTCTTCGTCGGCGCGTCGGGATCGACGGCGCGGTCGTCCTCGCCGCGGGCAAAGCGCGCGAGGCGGCGGCCGATGGCGCCGTAGCGTAGGATCAGCTCGCGCTCGCTGCGCTGGCGCAGCTCGGCGATGGTGGTGATGCCGTCGCCCGCCAGCCGCTGCTGCAGCGCTGCGCCTACACCCCAGATGAGGCCGACGGATTTGCCGGCAAGGAAGTCGAGCGCCTCGCCGCGGCCGAGAATGGCGAAGCCGCGCGGCTTGTCGAGATCGGAGGCGATCTTGGCGAGGAATTTATTGTAGGAGAGGCCGATCGACGCGGTGACGCCGATCTCGCGCTCGATGCGGCGCGCCAGCAGCGCCAAGGTGCGCGCCGGCGGCCCGCCATGGACGCTCTCGGTGCCGGCGAGGTCGAGGAAGGCTTCATCGATCGAGAGCGGTTGGACCCGCGGCGTGGTCGACAGCATCAACTCGCGCACCTCGCGGCCAACAGCGCGGTACTTCGCCATGTCGGGCCGGATCACCACCGCGTCGGGGCAGGCCTTCAACGCCTTGAACATCGGCATGGCCGAGCGCACGCCGAAGAGCCGTGCGACATAGCAGCAGGCGAGCACCACGCCGCGCGTGCCGCCGCCGACGATCACCGGCCGATCGAGCAGCTCCGGCCGGTCGCGCTTCTCGACGCTGGCGTAAAACGCATCGCAATCGATATGCGCCAGCGAGAGCTGCGTCAGCTCGGCATGGGCGACAAGCCGCGGCGAACCGCATTGCGCGCAGCGCCCGCCCGGCGGCGGCGTCTCGGTCAGCCCAGCACAATCCCGGCACAGCGCGGCGGTCATGGCGTCTCGTCCGGGCCCCAGAGCCAGGCGGCGCCGCGGACGCCGCTGGCATCGCCGTGCGCCGGCGCAACCAGCCGCGTCGTCACCGCATCGGAGAAGATGTAGCGGCCCCAGAGCCGCGGCACATTGTCATAGAGCCGGCCGATCCGGCCGAGCCCGCCGCCGAGGACGATGACATCGGGATCGAGCAGATTGATGACGACGGCAAGCCCGCGGGCGAGGCGTTCCTCATAGCGGCCGAGGCTCGCCGCCGCGCCGGCATCGCCCGCCTCGGCGCGGGCGGCGATCGCCGCGGCATCGAGCGCCTCGCCCGTCGCCTGGCGATGGTCCAAGGCCAGGCCCGGCCCGGAGACGAAGGTCTCGAGACAGCCGTGTTTGCCGCAATAGCAGGGTGGGCCGGGCCGCTCGGCGTCGTCGGGCCAGGGCAGGGGCGAATGCCCCCATTCGCCGGCAATGGCGTTGGCCCCGGGGATCGGGCGCCGCTCGATGACGAGGCCGCCGCCGACCCCGGTGCCGAGGATGACGCCGAACACGATGGCGGCTCCGGCGGCCGCGCCGTCGATCGCCTCGGACAACGCGAAGCAATTGGCGTCATTGGCAAATCTGAGCGGCCGCGCAAGCGCTTGGGTAAGGTCCTGATCAAACGGCCGGCGGTTGAGGCAGGTCGAATTCGCGTTCCGCACCAGCCCGGTCGTCGGCGACAGCGAGCCCGGCATGCCGATGCCGACCGGGCAGCGTCGGCCGAGCGCCGTCTCGAGCGCCGCGACCAGGCCTCGCACCGCGTCGATGGTGGCGGCATAGTCGCCGGCCGGGGTTGCGACGCGTTGGCGCAGTGCCACCCGGCCCTGCCGGTCGATGGCCGCCGCCTCGATCTTGGTGCCGCCGAGGTCAATCCCGATACGCATGCCCGGCCGTCGGAAAGTTACGAAATCTTAAGGTAAATCAAACTATAGGTATCCTGCGTAGGGGAGCGTATGAGACAAATGCAATTGCCAGTCGTCGAGCCCGTCCCGGAGCGGTCGTGCCTTCGCGAAAGTCCGAACACGAGGAACATCCCATGAGCAAGCGGGTTCTCATCGTCGAGGACAATGATCTCAACATGAAGCTCTTCCACGACCTCTTGGAAGCGCATGGCTATGCCACGCTGCAGACCAAGGACGGCATGGAAGCGTTGAAGCTCGCGCGCCAGCATCATCCTGACCTCATCCTCATGGACATTCAACTGCCCGAGGTCTCCGGCCTCGAGGTGACGAAATGGATCAAAGAGGATGACGATCTGAAAGCCATCCCGATCATCGCCGTGACTGCCTTCGCCATGAAAGGCGATGAGGAGAAGATCCGCGAGGGCGGCTGCGAGGCCTACATCGCCAAACCGATCTCGGTGGCCAATTTCCTGCAGACCGTCGAACGCTTCCTGAGCTGAGAGCAAGCCATGTCGGCTCGGGTGCTGGTCGTCGATGATGTCGAGGTGAATGTCCGGCTGCTCGAGGCGAAGCTGTCGAGCGAGTATTTCACCGTCATCACCGCGTCCGGCGGACCGCAAGCGCTCGCGCTGGTGCAGAGCGAGCGCCCCGACATCGTGCTGCTCGACGTGATGATGCCGGAGATGGACGGTTTCGAAGTCTGCCGCCGGCTCAAGGCCGATCCGCACAGCGCCGACATTCCGGTCGTGATGGTGACCGCGCTCTCCGAAGTGTCCGATCGCGTCCGCGGACTGCAGGCGGGCGCCGATGATTTCCTCACCAAGCCGGTCAACGACATCGCGCTCTTCGCGCGCGTGCGCTCGCTGGTGCGCCTGAAGCGCATGACCGAGGAGTGGCGGCTGCGCGAGGAGGTCTATGGTCGCTTCGACAACGTCATCGCCGAGACGCGGCGCGCCGAGGATATGAGTCCGGCGCGCATCCTCCTCTGGGAAGAGAACAGCTTCGCCGGCGACCGCATTGCCGAGATGCTGCAGGGCGTCGCCTCCGCGGTGCTGCGGCCGAGCGCGCCGGAGCAGCTGCGTGAGGTGGTGGATGCCTCGATCGACCTGCTCATTCTGAGCCTCGCCGGTCAGCAGGATGCGCTGCGCCTGGTGGCGCAGCTGCGCGGCAGTGAGGCGGGCCGGCTGGTGCCGATCCTGCTCGTCGCCGATGGCGAGGAATTGCCGCGCCTTGCCAAAGGCCTCGATCTCGGCGCCAATGATTACATCACCCGGCCGCTCGACCGGAACGAGCTGACCGCCCGCGCGCGCTCGCAGATCCGCCGCAAGCGGCTGCAGGACCGGCTGCAGGACAACTACCAGCGCAGCCTGGCGCTGGCGCTCACCGACAGCCTCACCGGCCTCTATAATCGCCGCTATCTCATGGCGCATCTCGACGGCCTGATGGCGCGCGCCGCGGAAAATACGGAAGGCCCGGCCGTGCTGATGCTCGACATCGACTACTTCAAGCGGGTCAACGACAATCACGGCCATCCCGCCGGCGATGCGGTGCTGCGCGAGGTGGCAAGCCGCATCGCGCGCCATGTGCGCGCCTTCGATCTCGTCGCGCGCTATGGCGGCGAGGAATTCGTCGTCGTCATGCCGGAGACATCGCTTGCCATCGCCGCCATGGTCGGTGAGCGCTTGCGCAATGTCGTCGCCGCCAAGCCGATCGCACTGGGCGACGGGCAGGGCGAGTTGGAGATGACGATCAGCGTCGGCATCGCCATCGCCCGCGAGGGCGGCGACGGCCCCACCGCCGTGCTGCAGCGCGCCGACAAAGCGCTCTACGAAGCGAAAGGCCGCGGCCGCAATTGCGTCGCCGGCTCGATCGCCGAGATCCTCCCGGTGAGCCAGGCGTCTTAGACGAAATTCCGAGCGCTCTATCTCTCGATTGCCTTGCCCGCGAAAGCGGGCGCAGCTCGCGGCACCCTTCTGTCATTATGTTGCCTTGCCCGCGAAAGCGGGCATCCAGGGTTTCTGCTCCGACGCGCGCGGAGCTCGTGGCTCTGGTTTCCCGCTTTCGCGGGAAAGGCGACAGAAGTCTGTTTTGAAGTGTGCTGGATAGGGACGCGCCTCAGCTAACCCCAACAGCAAAAAGCCGCCCGACTGGGCGGCTCTCATGCTCAGCGCGCGACGGCAGCGCTACTTGATCTTCGATTCCTTGAAGAGCACGTGCTTGCGCGCGACCGGATCGTATTTCTTGAGTTCGATCTTCTCGGTCTTCGCGCGCGGGTTCTTTTTGGTCACGTAGTAGAACCCGGTATCCGCGCTGCTCACGAGCTTGATCAGAACCGTGTTGGATTTCGCCATGGCCTTGTTCCTTCGAGCGGCCGCACAGGATAGCGCGCGATCCTCACCTGTCAAGCGTGCGGCGGAACTCGTCGGAAATAGCCGCTGTTGAGCAGGCATCGGAAACTCTGCGGGATAGGTCTAGACATGCGTATTTCAATCTTCGGCGTCGTTGCTTTGGGCCTCCTCACCGCGAGTTGCGGCAGCAACGACACGCAACGCGCCGCCACCGGCGGCCTGACCGGCATCGGCGCGGGGGCGCTGATTGGCGGCCCGGTCGGCGCGGTTGTTGGCGGCGTCGCCGGCGCTGCGGGCGGCACGGCCATGCCGGAAGGCGCCGACACCATGGCCGAGCAGGCGCTCAACAAGGAGCGCGGCGGCGGGCAGACCGCACTCAATCATGCCGGCTTGGGGCCCACCGCTTCCTCAGGCTCGTCGGAGCCGCCGGCGCAAGCGGCACGGATTAAGGACGCGCAACAGGAATTGCAGAAGGAAGGCCTCTACCACGGCAAGATCGACGGCATTGCTGGCACTCAGACGAAGCAGGCGGTGACGGCGTTCCAGCAGCGTGAGGGCTTGCGGCAGACGGCGACCCTCGATCGCGAGACTCTGGACAAGCTGAACGCGATGCGGACCGCCGGCCAGCCGCCGAACCAGCCTGCCGCGAACGCCGCGGCGCCGACGCAGGGTGCGCTCAGCCCCGCCGATCTGCGCCAGCGCCTCAGCCAGGATGGCTACACCAACATCAAGGATTTGAGTCGCCAATCCAATGATACCTGGACTGCCGAAGCGCAGCGCGGCGGTCACACGCTGGCGCTCAACATCGATGGCAAGACCGGCCGCGTCACGCATGAGCAGCAGGTTGCCGAAGCGACGCCGCCGGCCAGCGGCTCCTCGGGAGACTCGATCAACGCGGCTCCGGCACCGAGCAACGCGCCGCCGCCGGCATCATCGAACCACTGATCCTCTCTGCCGTCTGCGCCTGGCGCCTCGCCTCTCGGCGAGGCGCCAGCTTTGCGCATGGCTCGCATGGCTGGACGGATGGCGCGGCCAGTGGCACCGTTGCCGGAGAGCCAAGGGAGGAAGGCGATGAAGATCGTCAAGCTCAGCACCATCCGTGCCGACGTGCCGCTCGCGCGTCCCATCCGCACGGCGATTCACGAAATCCGCTCGGTGGGCGCGCTGCTGGTCGCTATCGATGCCGGTGACGGGCTGGTCGGCGAGGGCTATCTCTTCGCGCCCGGCACGCGGCAGCTCGGCGTGTTCGAGGAAATGGTGCTGAGCTTCTCGCCGGCGCTCATCGGCGCCGATCCCGAGATGAGCGAGGCGCTGTGGCGCCAGCTTTGGGGCGGGATCAATTTCTATGGTCACAAGGGCGTTTCGGTCTTTGCGCTGTCCGCGGTCGACATGGCGCTCTGGGATCTTCGCGGCAAGGCGCTCGGGCGGCCGATCCATCGCCTGCTCGGCGGCTGCCGCAGCCGCGTGCCGACTTATGCCAGCGGCGGGCTGTGGCTCGGTGCCTCGATCGACGAGCTCGTCGCCGAGGCGAAGTCCTTCGTCAAGGCCGGCTTCCGCGCGATGAAGATGCGCCTCGGCAAGCCGCGGCTCGAGGAGGATGTGGCGCGCGTCGCGGCAGTGCGCGAGGCGATCGGGCCGGAGATCACGCTGATGGCCGATGCCAATCAGGGCTTCACGGTCGAGCACGCGATCCGCCTCGGCCGGCGCCTCGAGCCGCTGGGCCTCGCCTGGTTCGAAGAGCCCGTACCCGCTTACGACCTCGAAGGCTCGGCCCGCGTCGCCGCCGCGCTCGACACGCCGATCGCCAGCGGCGAGACGGAGTACACCCGCTATGGCTTCCGCGACATGATCAAGGCCGGAGCCGCCGATGTGCTGATGCCCGATCTCGGCCGTGTCGGCGGCGTCAGCGAGTTCGTCAAGGTGGCGCATATGGCGGATGCGCTCGACATTCCCGTCTCCTCGCACATCTACACCGAGCAGAGCATCGGCCTCGTCGCGGCGCTCGGCAACGCCACCTATCTCGAGCACATGCCGTGGTTCGGCAGTCTCTTCCGCGAGAGCCTGGAGATGCGGGACGGCATGGTGATCGTCCCCGAACGCCCCGGCTTCGGCTTCACTTTCGACCCGGATGCGGTCGAACGCTATCGCCTCAGATCGCCGTGAGCAGCGCTATTGCACCCGCATTCGCCCGATGAGGCGGCGATTTTGAGCGCGCTCGAGACGGTCCTCAGGTAAAATTCAAAGGCTTGCGGGGGATCGAATGGGGCGGCGATGGGGGATCCGGCGGGCGAAGGATCGGGACCGAATGACCGGCATGCGAATCGTCTATTTCAGCGACGTGCATATCGAAATCCGGGAAAGTCAGCCAGCCGCGCCGTGGAGCGATACCCTGCCGCTTGGCTTTGGCCCCGAATTGTCGACGTTCGTCGGGGCGGCGGATCTGCTGATACTCGCGGGCGATATCGGTCGGGTCCACTCGACACGGAATGTGTCGCCGCTCTCTTACGCGCGCGAAGCAGCCGACTTTCTCGGGTGCAGTGTCGTCCTGGTGCCCGGAAACCACGAATATTATCGCGGCTGCTTTCGAGAGGATCGCGCTGCATTGCTCGCTGCGGGCGATCGGACGGTGACGGTGCTCGACAGGGGCGAGGCATCGATCGAACGAGGCGGCGCGCCGCTGCGGATTCTCGGGGCGACGCTGTGGACGGATTACGCCGTCGCCGGTGATCCCGCTGCGGCGATGACCGCGGCCGAACGGGAAATTTACGACCATCGCCTGATCCGCCGCAGCGAGGGCTCGGGCTTTTTCTCCCCCGTCGATGCCTTGGCGGAGCATAGGCTCTCGCGGACGTGGCTCCTGCGGAAGCTCACCGAGCCGGCAGATGGGCCGACGCTCGTCGTCACGCATCACGTGCCGCACTCCGCCGCTCGTCATCCCGGCCACGGGCTCAATGAACTGGCGCCCGCCTTCTGCTCCGATTGCGACGATTTGGTGGAAGCCGCGTCCGCGGCCGGCGTCGCCGCATGGATCTTCGGTCACCACCATTGGAGCCTGACGACGGAGATGCGCGGCGTGAGGCTCCTCTCGGCGCAGCTGGGTTATCCGGGAGAAGACACCGGCTGGACCGGCCCGGGCTATCTCGAGATTTAAGCGGCTGCCGGGCTCAGTGGACGGACGGCAGCAAGGAACTCCGGGTGAATCGTTTTCTGCGGCGGGCATGGAGCTTCATTGCGCCGCGATCTCCTCCGGCCGGACCTGCGCCTGGATCGCCTTGAGGTCGTTCTCGTCCAGCGTCTCTTTCTGCAGCAGCAGGGTGGCGCCGCGTTCGAGCGCGTCGTGCTGGTTCTGGAGAATGGCGACCGTGCGCGCGAAGACGCGCTCGACGATGCGCTGCACCGCCTGGTCGATGGCATGCGCGGTCTCGTCGCTGTAGCTGCGCTGTTCCCAGTTGGGGACCGCCGTGCCTTGCAGGAAGTTCGGCCGATCCGCGTCATAGGAGACGGGGCCAAGCTTCTCGTCCATGCCGTAGCGCGCCACCATGTCGCGCGCGATGCTCGTCACCTTGGCGAGATCGTCGGCGGCGCCGGTCGAGAGATGGCCGAAGGTGATGTACTCGGCGGCGCGTCCGCCGAGCAGCACGCACATGCGGCTCTCCAGCTCCTCGCGCGTCTGGATGAAGCGGTCC
>JASHUO010000047.1 GCA_030039975.1 Alphaproteobacteria bacterium | reverse complement strand
CGACTCAAGACATCGGCCTCGGCGCCGCGGAACACGGCGATCCCCATGGAGTGGCAGAGTTCCACGATCGCGTCATCCCGGTGCTCGACCGTCGTCGCCACGACGAACTGGTCGATCCGGCGCGCCCGGCGCAGCCGCGAGAGATGCCAATAGAGCAGCGGCCGCCCCAGGACCGGCAGCATCACCTTGCCGGGAAGCCGCATCGATCCGAGCCGTGCCTGGCTGATGCAGACGACCGGCCGATCCGACGCGCGAAGCGCGGCGCCCCCTCTCATGCCTATCGCGCCGCGGCGATGAGCGACCAATCGATCGGCTCGCCCCGCTTGATCGCCCGGGCGGCGCGCCGGCCGATGATCTCGCCATAGTACTTCGGCGCCAGGCCCAGGCCGGGACGGATCGAACGTATGTTCGCCTCGGAGAAGATTTCGCCCGCGGCAAGATCGGCGACGGCATAGAGCGACCGGCGCAGATCGCGGCTCTTGCCTTCGCTCGCGGTCAAACCGTAGTCGATGCTGCCGAGCGCCTCCCAGGCCGTGCGGCAGGCCTCGACCAGCGCCGCCAGCTCCGCTGACTCCAGCGAAAACTCGGCGTCGGGTCCGCCATCGCTGCGTTTCAAAGTGAAATGCTTCTCGATGGCGACGGCGCCGAGTGCCACGGCCGCGACCGGAACGGCTATCCCGAGCGTGTGGTCCGAGAGCCCGACGGGCGCGTCGAAGCTCGCGCCCAAGTGCGGCATGGTGCGCAGATTGCTCTCGGCGGGCGGCGTCGGATAGCCGCTGGTGCAGTGGAGCAGCAGAACATCGCCCGCCCCGGCGGCGCGGGCCCAGCTGATCGCCTCTTCGATCTCGCCCAGCGTCGCGAGGCCGGTCGACATGATCAGCGGCTTGCCGGTGTGCGCCGCGCGCTCAATCAGCGTCCGGTCGATGAGCTCGAAGGAGGCGATCTTGTAGGCCGGGGCGCCGAGCGATTCGAGGAAATCGACGGCGCTTATATCGAAGGGCGAGGAGAAGGCGATGATGCCGCGCTCGCGCGCGCGCCGGAACAGGGCCGGATGCCATTCCCAGGGCGTGTGCGCTTCGCGATAGAGGTCGTGGAGCGAGCGCCCCTTCCACAACCCGCTCTCCAGGCGAAAGCCCGGTCCGTCATGGTCGATCGTGATGGTGTCGGCGGTGTAGGTCTGCAGCTTGACCGCGTCGGCCCCGGCCTCGGCGGCGGCGTCGATGAGGCTCAGCGCGCGCTCGATATCGCCGTTATGATTGCCCGACATCTCGGCGATGATGAAAGGCGGCGTTCGCGGCGAGATCGTCCGGCCATCGATGGTGATATCGCCGCTCGGCATGGGCCCTCGTTCCTGGTCGAGATGCCGAAAACTCTATCCCCGCCTTGGTTAATCTTCCCTTTCCGCGGCGGCGATGAGCGCGTCCGAGACGCGCGCGACACCCTGGCCATCGACCGCGCTGGAAGCGCGGAGCGCCATGGCTGCGCGCTCCTCCGCCGCCTCCCAAAGGCGCCGCGCCGCCTCCGCGATCACCGCCGCCGACAATCCGACGCGGGCGTCGAGCATGCGGCACCAGCCTTTGCTGGAAGCCTGCCGGGCGCCGACGAGCTGGTTGTCGGCGACGACCACGATCAGGCTTGGCACCCCGAACGCGGCGAGCTCGCCGACCGTCCCCCCCGCCGCCGACACCGCCAGGCCCGCCTGCCGCATCAAGCGCCCCAGATCGGGCGGATCGACATGGACACGAAGGGGGGCGCCGAGGCGCGAGAGCGCCTCTACCACGCCGTCCTTGCCGGGCACACCGCCGCCGATCACGACCTCCAGCCGCAGCCCCGGCGGCGGCCGATCAGCGAGGCAGCGCACCACCGGCACCGTCAATCCCGCGGGATCGGAGCCGCCGAAGCCGACAAGTATCGACGGCTGCTCGCCGACAGGCCGCGGCTCTGCCAAGGCGCGGCGCAGCTCGCGACGCAACAGGATGTAAGCGGGGCCGCAAAGCCAAAGGGCCGCAGGCGCCAAGGCGCGTGTCTTCTCGGGCAACTCGTCGAGGCCCGGCGAGAGCACGATGTCGGCATGAGGCGCCCCTTCGACCACGCCGTCATGGAAGCTCAGCACCGGGCGTCCGCATCGGTGCAGCGCGCGGCGCCACGGCTCGGCAAAATGATAGCCGTCGACGATGATGGCCCGAGCGTCGATCGCCGCGGCATAGCGGCACGTTGCTTCGGCGCCGTCGTCCCCGTCCGCCTCGATGCGCGCAAGCACCGCGCCTTCCGCCGCGACGCGGCGATCGACCGAAGCGATGCCTTGCGCAACGAGAAAGTGGCATTCATGGCCGCGATCGTGCAGCGCCTCGGTCAAGGCGAGGCATCGCATGACATGGCCGGTTCCCATCGCGGAACTGGCATCGGCGCGAAACAGGAATCTCATCCGACCCGGATCCTCCGCGCTCCCTGGAGCCAAGCGCGTCAGCCGAAGCTAAGGCCGAGACTTAAAGGAGTTGTTAACCCTGCCGGGCGACCGCGCCTATCCGCGACGATAGGTGAGGATGTCATCTGCGGAGCCGACGCAGGCGAAGCCGCAGGCATCGGCGATGCGCAGCGACGCGGCGTTCTCGCGCTTGATTCTCGCGATGAGGATGCCCGGCCCTGCGAGCGCTATCGCCGCCGCGACGATCGCTTTGCCAAGGCCACGGCCGCGTTGGCCCGGAGCCACCGTCCAGCTCAGCTCGCAGCCATTGTGCCCCTGATCCAGACGCACTGTCCCGACCGGCTCGCTATCGACCTCGGCGATGAGCAGCTGGCGGTCCTGGCGCGCCAGCGACGCGCCGAGCCAGCGCTGATGCTCGCTCCAGGAGACCATGCCGGTCTCCAGCGAATTCTGGCGGGTTACCGCGTCGTTTCGCCAGTCGAACAACAGCCTCGCATCAGCCGCGTTTGCCGGCCTCAAGATCAGCGCCATGAGCGCTCGCTCCGAGCTCCGCGGCGGCTCATCGGCAATGTCCAGCCATCTGACAACGACGCTCGCCCTCTATGCGCTCGCCCGGCGCGAGCGTCCGGAATACTAACCGTCCGCGACGCCCCTGTCTTGCTCGCCGGCCGCGGCGCGCGGCACAGGGCCGCTACCGCCAGTTTCGTCGCAAGGAGATATTAACCGCTTCGCTTCGATACTACGCCCCCGCGCGTGGCACTTCTGTTCGCGCTCGCCCGCGGGCATCCCGCCCGCGCTTTGGTGAGGTTGCTACCGTCCCATGTCCTCCACAGACACCGTCGCACTCCGTCCCGGCCGTCCGGCCAAGCCGGCAACCGCCCCGGGCGCCGCCAAGGAGCCGCAGATTCTGCCCGACGACCTGCATGCGGCGATGCGCCAGTTCGATGGCTGCACGGTGCTGGTCACCGGTGGCACCGGCTCGTTCGGCCGCCACTTCATCGAGACGCTGCTGCGCTTCAGCCGGGCGCGGCGGCTCATCGTGCTCTCCCGCGACGAGTTCAAGCAGTTCGAGATGCAGCAGCAATTCGGCCATCTCGAGACCTCGCGGCTGCGCTTCTTCATCGGCGATGTGCGCGATGCCGACCGCCTCGATCTCGCCGCCCGCGAGGTCGACTTCATCATCCACACCGCGGCACTGAAGCAGGTACCCGCGGCCGAGTACAATCCGTTCGAATGCATCCGCACCAACGTCAACGGCGCCGAGAACGTGGTGCGCGCCGCGCTCCGCAACGGCGTGCGCAAAGTCCTGGCGCTCTCGACGGACAAAGCGGCCAACCCGATCAATCTCTACGGCGCCTCGAAGCTCGCCTCGGACAAGATCTTCATCGCCGCCAACAATCTCGCAGGCTCGCTGGGCACGCGCTTCGCCGTCGTCCGCTACGGCAACGTCGTGGGCTCGCGCGGCTCGGTCATCCCGTTCTTCAAGAAGCTGATCGCCGAAGGCGCCGACCATCTGCCGATCACCGACGAGCGGATGACGCGCTTCTGGATCACGTTGCAGCAAGGGGTCGCTTTCGTGATCACCTCGCTGACGATGATGCGCGGCGGCGAAATCTTCGTTCCCAAGATCCCCTCCATGCGCATGGTCGATCTCGCCCACTGCCTCGCCCCGCACCTGCCGCTCAAGACCGTCGGCATCCGCCCTGGCGAGAAGCTCCACGAAGTGATGATCACCGAAGACGACTCCCGCCAGACCCTCGAGCTCGAAGATCGCTATGTCATCGAGCCCGCCTTCGCCTGGTGGCAGCGCGGACCCTATGTCGCTTCCGGCGCGAATCCGGTGGCGGAAGGCTTCCGCTTCTCGAGCGACACGAATTCCGACTGGCTCGACGAGGCGCGGCTGAAACAGCTTCTCAGCGGCGTTGCGTGAGCAATCAACCCCCCCTCCCCTATGGCCGGCACGCGATCGAGCAGGACGATTGCGATGCGGTGCTGGAAGTGCTTCGCGGTGACTGGCTCACCACGGGGCCCATCGTTGGTGAGTTCGAGCGCGCGCTTGCCAAACGCTGCGGCGCCGCCGACGCGGTAAGCTGCATCAACGGCACCGCGGCGCTGCATCTCGCCTGCCTGGCGCTCGGCCTCGACAGCGACGCTACCGCCATCGTTCCCGCCGTGACCTTCCTCGCCACCGCCAATGCCCCGCGCATGACCGGCGCCGAGGTGGTGTTTGCCGACGTCGATCCCGAGAGCGGCCTGATGGAAGCGCGACATCTCGAGGACGCGATCGCCCGAATGCTCGCCGCCGGCCGCCGGCCGAGCGTCGTGCTGCCCGTCCATCTCGGCGGCCAATGCGCCGACCTCGCCGCTATCGCAGCCGTGGCGCGGCGAAGCGGCTTGGCGGTGATCGAAGACGCCTGCCATGCCTTGGGCACGGTCTATCGGACGAGCGGCGGCGCACCCACCGCCATCGGCTCCTGTACGCATAGCGACCTCACGGTCTTCTCCTTCCATCCCGTCAAGACCATCACCACCGGCGAAGGCGGCGCCGTAACGGCGCGCGAGGCCGCGCTCGCGCAGCGCCTGCGCCAGCAGCGCGGCCACGGCATGGTGCGCGACGGCGGGGCCTTCGAGGATCATGAGGCGGCCTTCGAAGGCGATCTCGCCAATCCCTGGTACTATGAGATGCCGGAGATCGGCTTCAACTACCGCATCAGCGATATCAACTGCGCGCTGGGGCTCAGCCAGCTGCGCAAGCTCGATCGATTTGCCGCCCTCCGGCGGGCGCTGGTCGAGCGGTACGACCGCCGCCTCGCCGCGCTGGCGCCGCTCGTGCGGCCGGTGAAGCGCAATGCCGACGCGATCCCGGTCTGGCATCTCTACAGCGTGCTTATCGACTTCGCCGCCATCGGCAAGACGCGTGGCGAGGTCATGCGCTGCCTCCAGGACCATCGCATCGGCAGCCAGGTCCACTACATCCCGGTCCACCGCCAGCCCTATTATCGGCGCCGCTACGGCGCCCTCTCGCTGCCGGGCGCCGAGGCTTATTACGCGCGGACCTTGTCGCTGCCGCTCTACATCGGCATGACCGCCGCCGATGTCGACCGCGTCGTCGACCGGCTCGCCGATTGCATCGCTCGCCCCTCCGCCGCCGGCAAGGCCGGACGGTCGCTGGTGACCGGCGCCGCCGGATAGGCGGCCGCCTTGGTAAAGAGGCTCTTTACCATGCCGCGCTTTAACCCGCCCTTTACCCCCCTGCGGCAAGCTGAAGACTGCAAAAATGCGCGGCGGAGCGGCAAAGGCTCGGCCGCCCTTCAGAGGCGATCATGACGACCTCGGCGATCAACTCGGCCCTGTCGACCAGTACCGCGCTGATGAACAAACTCGCGTCGGTGAACGCCGCTACGGCGACGGCAAAGAATGCCAATACGCTGGCGCTCATTCAAAACACCATCAGCAACCAGTTCAATCAGAAGGTCACCGCGCTGCAGGATCAGGTGCAGACCAGCAGCACGAGCGTCTTGCAGCAGCAGCAGACGAACCTCAACACTCAGCTCACGACCTACCAGAACGCCGAGACGGCGATCTCCCAGAACAACTTGGTGCTCGCCGATCTGACGCAACAGCTCAGCACCCTGGCCACCGCCGCCCAATCAGGCGACTCCACCACCTTTGATCAGACGCTGTCGGCGGCACAGACAGATATCAACGACCTGCAGGCCGTGCCCTTCGCCGCCGGCCTGCAGCCGGACGGCACCAGCCAGCTGACATCCACCGGCCTCGGCATTCAATCCAGCAGCAGCTACGATCTCAGCACCAGCGCCGGCCAGGCGCAGGCGCTGAGCGACGTTCAAGCGGCCGAGGCGCAGGTGGAGCAGGTGGTCAGCCTGAGTACGCTCAATCAGCAGATCGCCGCCAGCGCCCAGACTTCGCTTCAGACTCAGATTTCCGCCATCTCCACGCAGATCAACAATACGCAGACGGCGCAACAAGCCGCCGTGGCGGCGCAGACGGCGACGCTCGAGCAGCAGGCGCAGGAGGAATACCACATCATCGAGATGAACCTCGGTGACGA
>JASHUO010000046.1 GCA_030039975.1 Alphaproteobacteria bacterium | reverse complement strand
CATCGCCGGCAGCGATACCCCGAAGACCTCGCGAAGATGCGGCACGAGGAACAGCAGCATGGTGAAATCAAAGGCATCGAGCGTCCATCCCAACATCGCCGCGATCAAGATCGCCCGATAAGCGCTGAGCCCCCGCACCGCGCTTCCAGCCATCGTCACTCCCTCCCCGTGTTGCCAACTTACGCTCGAAGCTTTGGCGCTGTCGCGCGCATCGGCGCGGCGCGATGCCAGCCGAGCAGCGCCACCAGCGCTGCCGTGACGAGGCCGGGGCCGCAGGCAAACATCATGATCTCCTTCGGCGGGAACCCGAGACCCAACAGCGCGCCGCCGACGATCGGTCCGGCAATGCCGCCGATGCGGCCGACGCCGAGCGCCCAGCCGATGCCTGTCGACCGCCTTTCCGCCGGATAGACAGCCGCCGCAAAGCCGTTGAGGCCGAGCTGGCTACCGACAAATCCTCCGCCGGCGCCGAAGAGCAGCGCCATGATGACGAGATAAGGCAGATGCATGAGCGCGGTGAGGCCGATGCAGGCCGCGCCCAGCGCCAGGCTCGTTCCCAAGACGCGCTCTGCGCCGAAGCGCGCGATCACCGGTCCCAGCAGCAAGGTGCTGAGCACGCCACCCGCGGAGTAGATACTGGTGGCGAAGGCGGCATCGGCCGGCGTGAGGCCGCCAAGATTGAGTACCGTCGGCAGCCAGTAGCTGATGAGATACATGTTGAGGAGGTTGATGAGAAAGATCGCCCACAGCATCAGCGTGCTTGTCGCAAGCCCGTCCTTGAACAGGCCGCTGACGGGATTCGCGTGGCTCTCACCGCGGCGCGCGCCCAGCCGGAACTGCGGCGATTCCGGAACCATGAACAGGAGCGCGAGGAGCATCACCAGCGGCACGATCCCGCCGACGAAGAAGATGCCTTGCCAGCCCCAGCCTGGCAGGATCTGCGCCGCGATCTGGCCGGCGAAGAAGCCGCCGATCGTGTTGCCGGTGAACATGAACATCACGATCGAAGCGCGCCACCGAGCCGGGGCATAATCAGAGGTGAGCGCGACGGTCGTTGGCATGGCGCCGCCGATGCCGATGCCGGTGAAGAAGCGCAAGATCACCAGGATCTGCAACGATGGCGCGTAGGCCGAGAGCAGCGAGAAGACTCCGAACAGCGCAACCGAGATCAGCAGCATCGGCTTCCGCCCGAAGCGGTCGGCGATCGGGCCGGAAAGCATGGCCCCAACCATGATGCCGATGCTGGAAAGGGCGAAGGCCTGCGTGAAGGCCGCCGGCGGCAATGCCCAGGCTTTCACCAGCGAGGGTACCGCGAGGCCGATGGCCGAGAGATCGTAGCCGTCCAGCATCTGGATCAAGCCGCACAACACGGCGACCTTGATCTGGGTCGCCGTGAGGCTTTCCCCTTCGGGCTCGACGGATGCAGCTCTCTGTGCCAGTGCCATGCACTCCTCCCCTCATAGGCTCGGCTCCGGTTGCTCTCCGGCCGAGCGCGGCTCGCGATGCTAGCCTGATTTGCCCGCAGGCGTGCCAAGATCGTGGTCAAGACGCTCGAACCCATCCATCAGCGGGCGCGGAGTTTCCCACGCGCCCGGCTCACCCGCCGCGGCGAGGCCTGCCTTGTCGACCGCCGCGGCGCGATCCCGCGAGTGACAAGGTCTGCGGCGAGCTCCGCATAAGCATCGACCAATCCGGCGAGGTCTTCTCCCTGCTCCGAAAGCACCTTGAGGACGGCGGTGGCGCGCACGATGACTGCTGAAAGGCCCACGATCGCAATCGCCAGCAGCCGCGCATCGACATCCGGCCGGAACTCGCCGGCAGCACGACCTTCGGCGATGAGCGCGTTCAAGCCGGCGACGGCGCGCTTCCAGTTCCGATCACGGATGCGCCGGCCCCACGGGGTTTGCGCATTGACGATTTGATCGTTGAACAGCCGATGCGTCGCCGGATTTTCCAGCTGGAAGCGCACGAATTCAATCACGCGCCGTCGCAAGCGCAACGCCGGGCTTCCCGGGCCGGAGGACGCTTGCGCCAGCCTGGCGTAAAGTTCGGCCGAATACTTTTCGAGCGCCTCTTCCAGGGCCTCGGCGATGAGGGCCGATAGAGTTCCGAAATAGTATCGGACCAGGGCGCGGTCGCCGCCCGCTGCTCGCGCGACCTGGCTCGCGGTCAGCTGGTCAAGCGGCACCTTTCGCAGCACCTGCAGCGCCGCGTCGATCAGCTTGCGCCGTCCGATGCCGATCTCGACAGCAGATGGCCGGCCTTGCCGCCGGGCCGCCACAGCGGCCGAGCCCTGCATTCTCCTGGCCAAAAACCACCTCCGTGCTGCCCACGCATCACATTGATGACGCGCGCTCGGGCGAGTCAATGGGCTCTTTGCCAAAAATTCCCGTCTCTGGGAATTTTCGCCTTGATCTTCGCTCGAACGCGAATATCGTCAATGCTCGGTTCCGCGCCGCGGAGCTCGGGCGCCTCGGGGAGGCTGACGCATGAAGGTTTTCGTCTTTGACTTGCTCGCCTATGGCGAACAGCTCGATCATCTCAAAACCGGCAGCGAGCTGCCCTATCCCTTGCCCAAGCGGCATTTCAAGCCGGATGTGGCAGTCAGAACCTATGCCGAGCATCTCGCCGCCTGGGAGGAGATGGATCGGCTTGGCTATGACGGCGTCGGCTTCAACGAGCATCACTGCTCGCCCTACGGCCTCATGAACTCGCCTAATCTCATGGCCGCGGCGGCGGCGCAGCGGACGAAGAAGCTGAAATTGCTGATCTACGGCAATCTGCTGCCGCTGCACGAACCGCTGCGGCTCGCGGAAGAACTGGCGATGATCGACTGTCTTTCGAACGGGCGGCTCGTCTCCGGCTTCGCCCGCGGCATTCCGCGCGAGTATCAGGTGCACAACGTGCCGCTCGCGGAGTCGCGCGCGCGCTTCGAGGAGGCCTACGACATCATCACCCGCGCCTGGAGCGAGGAGGTGTTCTCGTATGCGGGCAAGTTCTGGACCTATAAGGATGTGGCGCTGTGGCCACGGCCGGTACAGCAACCCGGCCCCGAGATCTGGATACCGGTCGTCGGCAGCAAGGAATCGATCGAGTTCGCCGCACGCAAGAATGCAGTGATCACGCCAGGTCTCGCGCCCGGCGGGCTGCAGGACGACATTATCCGCTATTACGCCAAATGCCTCGCCGCCGAGGGGCGGGAGATCACGCCCGGCCATCTGTCGCTCGGCCTCACCGTCTATCTCGCCGACAGCAAGGCAGAGGCGGTGAAGGAGTATGGGCCCTATCTGCTCTACTTCAACCGCACGCTGTTCAGCCACGGCAATTTCACCGAGACCAGCCTGCAGCGCCAAGCCGGCTATGCGACGCAATCTTCGACCGATTATGTCCGCCCCGAAAACCTCAAAGCGGCCGAGCACGCGCGCGAGAATTTCCGCAACATGACGCTGGACGATGTCGCGCGATTAGCCGAGCGCCTGCCCTGGGGCACCGCTGCGGAGGTCACGGAACGCATTCTCGCGATCGCCAAGCATACCGGCGCCAACTCGATCCAGATCTCGCTCAATCGCGGCGTGCTGCCGCAGGAGCTGTTCCTCGAGCAGATCCGCCGCTTCGCCAAGGAGGTGCTGCCCGCGCTGCAGGCGCATGACGTAACGCGGGTGCCCTTGGCCGAAGACCGAGCCTGACCTGAGCCACCGCGGCACCGGCCGTGCTCTATCCCGACGCCGAGGCGGCGGGCCGGGCCGCGGCGGAGAGGGTGCGCCAGGGCGGAAAGCGCAGCGTGCAGGTGGTGCCCTTGCCGAGCTCGCTGCCAAGCGAGAGATCGGCGCCGTGCAGCTCGGCAAGGCGCTTCGACAGCGGCAGGCCAAGGCCCGCGCCCTCGGTCTCCTGGGTCAGCGCGGTGGCGAGGCGAACGAAGGGGGTGAAGGCGCGCGGAACGTCCTCCGGCGCCATGCCGACGCCGGTATCGTCGACGATGACGGTGATCGCGCCGTCCGGCGCGACATTCGCCGTGACGGTGACCTCGCCGCCGGCGGGCGTGAACTTGACCGCATTGGTCAGCAAGTTGAGCAGAATCTGGCGCAGCTTCGTCTCGTCGCCGCGCAGCAGCGGCAATCCCGGCTCGATGCCGCTGATGATGCGGAGCTGCTGCCGTTCCGCCCGCGCCGAGACCAGCTCGACGGAGCTCTGGATCAGCGCGGCAAGGTCGACATCGCTCTCCGCCAGCGACAGCGTCCCGGCCTCACCCTGGGACACGGCCAGGATTTCGCTGACAAGGTTGAGCAGATGCTGACCGCTATTGTGGACGTGCCGGGCATAGTCGCGGTAGCGCGGGTCGGCGAGCGGGCCCAAGAGCTGATCCCGGATCGCCTCGGAGAAGCCGAGAATCGCGGTGAGCGGCGTGCGCAGCTCATGGCTGAGATGGGCGAAGCTGCGCCATTTGTCCTCGCGCGCGAGATCGAGCTCGGCATGCGTCGATTGGAGCGAATGGTTGAGCCGGTCATTGGCGCTTTTGAGCTGCAGCGTCCGGACGATCGAGCGGTTGAGGTTGCGCCCGGTGCCGACGAGAACGCCGGCATAGATCAGGATGAGCGCGCCGAGCATGAGGTAGTCGGGCCCCGGCGTCACCAGGAAGGCGATGCCGGGCATGACGATGAAGGGCAGGAGATAGCAGAGATAGGCCGGGAAGTACGCGGCCAGCGAGGTCATGGCCGCGGCCGACATCGCCGCCGCCACCAGCGTCACGAACAGGAAGTCGAGCGGCCGGCCGTAAAACGGCAAGGCACCACACAACGCGCCCCAAAGCACTCCCGAAGCGAACGCACCGAGGGCGTAGCGCCGCGCCCAGAGCCGGGCATCGTGCGCGCCGGATGCAGCCCGCCGGTAGCGCCGCCGCCGCAGCAGCCGGAGCGCAACCACGGCAGCGGTGACGCCGAGCCAGGCGAGGAGCCAGTCCCGCGGAAAGGACCGCCACAGCGCCGCCGCGACGATGACGGCGTTGACGGCATTCGCCGGGATGACGAAGGTGCCGGCATAGAGCAACCCGACCTGCTCGCGGAGCGTGTCGGGAGCCTCGGTCTCGCTCGCCATGCTATGACGTGCGAGCATCGTTATCGGCCCTCTCGCATCGGCTTGATCCGTCGGCTGGCGACGCGGAAATCCGCGCGCATGCTGCCCCGCGCGACCGCCATTCAACCAGCGCTGCGCATGGCGCCCCAGGGCTATTAGCCCTAGGAGCATTAGATTACCACGCTATTACCGTGAGGTTACCACAGGGCGAATCAATGCGCGCCGTGGCGCCACGGGTGCTTTTACCGATGGCGCTGGACTAGCCGATGGCGCCGGACTAGCGGCCGAGCTTTTCCCGGTCGTAGCCGGCGACGCGCTTATAGGCGTCGGTGATGGCGACCAGCTCCTGGCGGCTGATGACGTCGTCGATCGAGGTGAAGGGCTTGTCGCCCGTACGCTTATGCACCTCGCCCAGGATCCGGTCGGGCGGCGTCGTGCGGTTCGTGCGCACCACCTTCGCCGTCCCTTCGAGCCGCCGCGCCTCGTAAGCCGCGAGCGCCGCTTCCGGCTCGCCCACGGCGGCGAGGCAATCGGCGAGGGCGCGCGCATCGAGGATCGCCTGGCCGGCGCCGTTCGAGCCGCGCGGATACATGGGGTGCGCGGCATCGCCAAGGAGGGTGATGCGGCCGAAGCTCCAGCGCGGCAGCGGATCCTTGTCGACCATGGGATATTCGAGCGCGACCTCGGCGCAGCGCAGGAATTCGGGGACGTCGAGCCAATCGAAATGCCAATCCTGCATCGGCCCGATGAAGTCTTCGAGCCGGCCGGGGCGCGCCCAGTTCCAGCGCTCGTATTTCGGCGTCTCGATCTCGACCACCCAGTTGACGAGCTGGCGCCCGGCAGCGTCGATGTCGTTCCGGATCGGATAGATCACGATCTTGGCATGGGTGAACCAGCCGCAGCGGATCATCGTCGCGCCGCCGAGAATCGCCGACCAGCGCGTCACCCCGCGCCACATATTGACGCCGGAATAGATCGGCTCGCCCTCGTCGGGATAGAGCTGCTTGCGCACGGTCGAATGGATGCCGTCGGCGCCGATGACGGCGCGTCCCTTCTGCGGCGGCGTCTCGCCGCTGTCGCTGCGGCGGAACCGGGCGGTGCCGTCCGCTTCGGCGCCGAGGCACTGCCAGCCGAGATGGAGCCGCTCGCCGCCCAAAGCCGCGACGGCGGCCTCCCACAGCGTGCGATGGAGATCGGCGCGATGGATCGAAATCTGCGGCCAGTCATAGCCAGCGGCGCGGCCAAGCGGCTCTTTGTAGATGAGCTGGCCGAAGCGGTTGAAGAACGCCGCCTCGGCGGTCCGCACGCCGAGCCCGGCAAGCTGCGGCTCGAGGCCGAGCGCGCCGAGCTCCTTCATCGCATGCGGCAGCAGATTGATGCCGACGCCGAGCGGCTTCAATTCCGGCGCCGCTTCGAAGACGCGGCAGGGAATGCCGCGCTGGTGCAGCATCAGCGCGAGCGCCAGCCCGCCGACGCCGCCACCGATGATGAGCACATCCTCCGTCGGCGCCATCGCCGTCAGCGCCCCTTGAACGCCGGCTTGCGCTTCTCGATGAAGGCGGCAACGCCTTCGAGATGATCCTCGGTCGCCGCCGCCGCGGCGAGGCCTTCGGCCTCGCGATGCGATTGCTCGTCCCAGGAATTGTCGAGCGACATGCGAATGAGCTGCTTCGCCCGGCCCAGCGCCACGGTCGGACCGTCGGCGAGGCGGTGCGCAATCGCCATCGTCTCTTCGGCGAGCGTGGCGCGCGGCACGACCCAGTTGAGAATGCCGATCTCATGTGCCCGCGCTGCGGTGAAGCGCTCGCCCAGCAGCGCGATCTCAAGCGCGCGACGCTCACCGACGATGCGCGGCAGGAAATAGGTGGCGCCGCCATCGGCCGAGAGGCCGATATGGCGATAGGCGAGCGTGAAATACGCATCGTCGCTGGCGATGGCGAGATCGGCGGCGAGGATCATGCTGAGGCCGAAGCCGGCGGCGGCGCCCTGCACCGAGACGAGCACCGGCTTTGCCATGCGCCGCAGGTGGTAGATCGTCTGATGCGCCTTGACGACGCGCATCTCGAGCCGCGCCACATGCCCGGCGCGATCCTCGGTGAGCGATTTATGGAAGCCCTTGATGTCGCCGCCGGCCATGAAATGCTCGCCGGCGCCGCGCAAGACGACGCAACGCACCGCCGGGTCGCGCTCGAAACGGCCGGTCGCCTCGATGAGCCCTTCCGTCATGTCGGTCGAGAGCGCGTTGAGCGCTTCGGGACGGTTGAAGGTGATGGTGCCGATCCCGTCCTTGACCTCGCTCAGCACAGGCTCCGCCATAGGCCGCCTCCCCGGTGTTTCGCTTGGCCGGAAGTACAGCACTTCCGGTGCCAGCGCGCCAGGAGCATGTCGCGCTTGCGTTTTGCCGCGCGCGACGCGACGCTGGGCCGGCGCCAGGGGAAAGGAACGGGGCATGTTGGAGACGCGATTCACCAAGGAATTCGGGGTCGAGCACCCCATCGTCCAGGGCGGCATGCAATGGGTCGGCCGCGCCGAGCTGGTGGCGGCGGTGGCCAATGCGGGCGCGCTCGGCTTCCTCACCGGCCTTACCCAGCCGACGCCCGAAGACCTCACCAAGGAGATCGAGCGCTGCCGCGGCCTGACCGACAAGCCCTTCGGCGTCAATCTCACCATCCTGCCGACAATCAAGCCCGTGCCTTATGACGAGTACATGGATGCGATCATCCGTGCCGGCGTCAAGATCGTCGAGACCGCGGGCAACAATCCCGAGAAATACATTCCGATTTTCAAGAAGGCCGGAATCAAGATCATCCACAAATGCACCGCGGTGCGTCACGCTTTGAAGGCCGAGCGTCTCGGCGTCGATGCGGTGTCGATCGACGGCTTCGAATGCGCCGGCCATCCCGGCGAGGACGACATTCCCGGCCTCGTCCTCATTCCGATCACCGCCGACAAGCTCAAGATCCCGTTCATCGCCTCGGGCGGCTTTGGCGATGCGCGCGGTCTCGTCGCGGCGCTGGCGCTCGGTGCCGACGGCATCAACATGGGAACGCGCTTCATGGCGACGAAGGAAGCGCCGATCCACGACAAGGTGAAGGAGCAGATCGTCGCCAGCGACGAGCGGCAGACTGCGCTGATCTTCCGCACCATGCGCAACACGGCGCGCGTCCACAAGAACAGCATCGCCGAGAAGGTGATCGAGATCGAGCACCAGCCCGGCACCAGCTTCGACGATGTGCGCAACTTCGTCGCCGGCGTCAAAGGCCGGCACGTGCTCGAAGCCGGCGAGCTCGATTTCGGTATCTGGTCCGCCGGCATGGTGCAGGGCCTGATCCACGATGTGCCGAGCGTCAAGGATCTCGTCCACCGCATCGTGCGCGAAGCGGAAGCGATTGTCGCCGGGCGGCTGGACGGGATGGTCCGCGAGCGCGCGCAGGCGGCGGAGTAGCAATCGAGCCCACTCAGCGAGGAACTACGCACGTGAAGCGAGCTCAGCTGTTCGCGGTTGCGTTGGCATGCCCCTTTCTGTTCGCCATGACAACCGGCTTCCACCAGCGGGCTGATACATCGGCCGGCACACGCTCGGCGCAGCAAAGCTCCGACACAAAGACGCAGAGCCTGCTCGATAGTGGGCCCTTGCACTCCGTACTCGAGAACTTTGCGGCGCGGTCAACTCCAGAACAGTACGCGCAGGTCTTTCAGGCGATCGCGTCTTCTCGGCAGCTCGCGATGCAACTCAACGATCTCGCTCAGACCGGGCTGTTCGACGGCATCAATGTAAGCGGCGTGAAAAAGAACGGCATATTCGGTGCGTTTGTCGATCGAACCAAGATAGTATTCACCGCAGACTATCTACAGGCCGTCGCACATACCCAACCCTACGACGTGAGGCCCCCTGGCGCAGTGCTTCCAAACAATTTGACATTTGTCCTGGGCCATCTTGCATACCACCTCAGGACCGCGAGGACCGCGCCTACTCCGTCAACAACGCCAAATCCGCTTGCTTTCGCTCGGGCAAAAATCGCGGACGAAGCCGTGGCGGATATCCAAGGCTGGAACGATGTTGTCGATGCAGCAGAGGCGGAGAACAGCGGTAAGCCGCTCTCACCCGCGCAGGTGGGTTATT
>JASHUO010000501.1 GCA_030039975.1 Alphaproteobacteria bacterium | reverse complement strand
GCGATTCCGGTGGCAAGCATCTTGTCTCACTAGTGACAAGCCGATTGGTTAGACACGCAGCCGGGGCCAAGAATGCCTATCGAGTTTCGACAAATCACGTTTACCAGTCATGAGCTGCGTGCAGCACTGGACGACTTCTTTCTTCGGCGGAACTCGCCTTTACCCTCAGGGGCGATCCTCGGCGTGCGATGGGACGGGAGTGAGCACGAGCACATCCTTGTTGAGATCTCCGCAGCCCAACAGTCCGAGCACGTAACTTTGGCGAACCGCGACGCTGGCGCCGCGCTTCTTCGCTATTGCTTTCTGAACAAGATTCCGCTGCCGCGTGCGAGTCGGAAATCGCTGGGAATTTCCGGCAAGAACCTGGTACTGGAACTGCGAAGCGGGTATCCGAACGCTGAGGGCGGTGGCTAGATGACGCGCTTCCGGGACGATCTCAGCACTCGCCGAAGCCTGCAAACTCGCCTGCCAGATCACCGAGCGATGACCGCACGTGGTGAGGACGAGCTCCCCGAGCCGAGCCACGGGGCGTGGCGGCATTGTCTAACAAGCGAGCTTAGAGAAACATTCGAGCGCAAAGGGGAAGCGCTCGTGCTACGCGAAATTTTGAGCTACCACGCCTTCGAGAAGCAGCAGGCTGCTGTTGACTGGCTGCAAGAGAAGCGCCAAGCGCGCGACCGGCGCGACGTGGTGCGGTTTTGGTTGATCCTCGTTCCCGCGGTAATAGCCGCGGTGGCCGCAGTGATTGCCGCCTGGCCAATCGCACGCTGAGACCGAGACCGAGCGCGTCTAGCGCCGAGCTGAGGACGTTGGGACGTCGAGGAGACAGCGTTTGAACGAAAATCCTGCCACTCACGCTCCCCAGTCCGAATCAGCGGCAAACGTCTGGGCGAAGGGTTCCTTGGCATACCGAGCGCCCTGCCCGGTGACTGCGATCACCATTGCTAGCGGTCTCAGAATGGCACGTGACGAGGGCCGCAAAAGCGCCGGCGGTGACGTCAGCGAGATGGCCTCGCCAACCATGCGCGGCGCTTCACCGTCGGCCCCGTGAGAGCGCTCGCGGCGGCGCGTTCAGACGTCGTTTGTCCGGCGCGGGCATTCATGCACCACACGAAAGCGATCATAGAGAACGAAGCCGTCTAGTCTATCTATCTCCTTGGCGAGAACGTCGTAGTGCCGGATCGCCTCAGCGACCGCGGATGCATCATCGCAGAGGAAAACGTACCGCTGTTCTCTCAGGACCGGCTCTAGCAACGCATCGTGCGTCTCGAATATGTCCTGCTTATAGGCCGCCATTCTCACCTCTCATTCGCAGGCGCTGCCTGCCGAGCGTCAGCGCCATAGCGAAGGCGCGAGAAATGATCGAGACAATGCGCCAACGTGACGCAGCGGAAACTTGCGGCGCATCAGTATCGCGATAGGCGTGAGCGCCGACCGGTAGTCGGCACTGAGAGGGCAGGCGAACACCTAGGCCGCCGACAGAAGCTGCGTGGCGCGCGAGCCGAGATCCACCGTGACCGTCCAAAAGCGATCGAGCCGGCGCAATGCGGCAGAGGCGTCCGTCAAATCCAGCTCGGTGAGCCGGCTCTTGGACAGCACATCCACACAGCGCTCGTGCATCGCGGCAATCTTCTCGTGTACCGCGCGTCCTTTTTCGGAGAGGCGTACGAGGGTAAAGCGGCGGTCGCGCGCAGAGCGCTCCTGCAAGAGGTAGCCAGCCTCAACGAGCTTTTTGACGTAGTGGGAAACGTTCGAGCCGAGATAGCAGCCCCGGAGCATCAACTCGCCGATGTTCATCTCGAGGTCGCCGATGTTGTACAGGAGCAACGCTTGCACATTGTTGACGTCCTCGATGGCCTGTGTGTCGAGCTCTAGCTTTATGAGCTCCAAGAACTGGCGATGAAGGCGCTCGACGAGCGCGATGACGTCGAGATAAGCGGCTTGCATGGCATCCTCGATCAAAAGCGATTGCGCCTGGAAAGCGAATATAAGATCGCTAGGTTAAATCTAAATTTAGGCGAGCATTTCTAGATTAGCCTTTATTTGAGAACTTTATCTAAAATCACATCTATTTTCTTAGGCGGTACTATGGACGCAACCGACGACTAGCAACCCGTTGTCCCTCGATCTCGAGCAAGTCGCGCGGCGGCCGTTCGCTAACGGGGTATCAGAGGAAGAAAACCGGTCCGGGATCTGTACCCTCCTCGCCCGCACGCACCATAGGGTCAGTGCGCCCCGCTAATGCCATGTTGTACGACTTCACATGGCCGTTCCTTAACCTTTAATTCAACTTGCGTTGCCATGTTTATCAGTCGGCTCTTTAGGTGAGCCTCGCGCGCCCTGGGGCAAATTTTTGCTGACCCAAAGTGAATATACGCGAGAGGCCGACTCACCAGCCCGGCGTCGGTTCTCCCAACTCACTGACCGCAGCTGGCAAGCGGCACTGCTCAGCATTAATAGCTTGCGGCTCGCAGCGCCAGCCGGAGCCCCGCCGGGATGACCCGCTCCCACACAACGCGATTCGTGCTAATCGCCCTGATCTTTATTAGCATTCAGATACTGGTTGGGGCGATCGGCTGGACGGCATTGAAAGCGATCAATGCCACACGCTCCTATGCGACCGGCGAATCGCTTTATTCCAAGGGCCAGAAATCTGCCGTGCTTAGCCTCTTTAAGTACGCGCAATCCGGCGACAAGCAAGACTTTGACGCCTTTCTCGGCTTCATCAAGGTGCCGCTGGGTGACCGCATTGCGCGAGACTCGCTCGACCGCGCTGACCCCGATTTCGAAGCGGCGGCTGCTGGGCTCCGCCAGTCGCTGACGGACGAAGCTGACATCCCGAGCGTGATGCACCTTTTTGTCTTGCTCCGGCATTGGGGACCTTTTGCAAAAGCGGTTGAAGACTGGCAACAGGGCGACAGGCTAATAGCGGACCTGGTCTCTTTAGGCGAGCGGTTCCAAAGTTTGCAGAAGACGAGTGCGCCCACCGAGTTAGAACGTCACCAGTTTCTTACGAAAATTGATTCTCTGAATACGAAGCTCAATGCGCTCGAATATAACTTTTCCGAGCATCTCGGCGACGCCGCGCGAACGGCGATGCGGTTGGTGTCGGTAAGCCTTGCCGTTTGCAGCGTCGTGTTGTGGATCGCAGGGCTATGGCTTGCTTGGCGCACTTACTGGCGCGGTATCGAGCGCGACCTTCAGCTAAAGGAAAGCGAGCGGCGATTCAGAGATTTCGCCGAGGTTGCTTCGGACTGGTTCTGGCAAACAGATGTTAATCTCAGGATTTCCTATTTCTCACAAAGTTTTGCCCATGCCTTGAATGAGGCCGCTGAGTATGTCTTGGGCAAAACTATGAACGAGTTAGGCATTGAGGTTTTTGGCGGGGATGTAAAACGGTACCACGCCGATTTGGCAGCTACACGCCCCTTCCGCAGTGTCGGTGTCAAATTCTCGGTGGGAAGCAGTCTGGCCCGATACTGGTCGATTAGTGGCGTGCCGGTGTTCGGTGATGACGGCAATTTTGTTGGATATCGCGGCACAGGCCGTGACGTAACGGCAGAGTTTCGGGGTAAGCAAGCACTCGAAGAAGCGAAGGCGCAGTCGGAAGTTGCTAGCAGAGCAAAGTCGGAATTTCTCGCGACGATGAGCCACGAACTGCGGACGCCGTTGAATGCTATCATCGGCTTCTCCGAAGTGATAAAGGATCGCCTTTTCGGCGGAGCGCTCGAAAAGTACACCGACTACGCCCGAGACATCTTTACATCAGCCACGCATCTGTTGGGAATCATCAATGACATTCTCGACATGTCGAAAATTGAGGCGGGCCAAATGCAGTTGTACGAAGAGGATGTGGCAATTCCCGGCATCATCAATGCCGTCCTTCAATTGCTACATCAGAAGATAGAAACAGCACAGGTTCAATTGACGATCGAAAATGATCAACACCTCCCGCTGGTTCGAGCCGATGAGCGCAAGCTAAAGCAAATCGTGATGAATCTACTGTCCAACGCCGTCAAGTTCACACCGACCGGCGGCCGCATAGCTGTTTTAAGTTCACTCGACCCAGCAGGGGATTTCCGTATAGAAATCAGAGACACCGGAATCGGCATGACGCCTGACGAGATTCCGAAGGCGTTAGCCGCGTTCGGTCAAGTCGATAGTAGTCTGGCGCGCAAGCATCAAGGTACGGGACTTGGCCTACCATTGGTCAAGGCACTAGTCGAGCTGCATGGCGGCCGCTTTAGCTTGGCGAGCGAAAGGGGTGTTGGGACGAGTGCGGTTATAACGCTCCCGAAGACTCGTGCTAGGCGTCTAGCTGCGTAAGCCACGCGCGTTCACTCGAAGCAAGCAGCGTATTTTCCACCTCATCGGCCGCTTTCCCGAAGAGCAAAATCGTATCGAGAATCATCTGCTGAATGGTGGCTGGGCTTTCGGTCACATCGTAGGCTCGTGCGAGATCGAGGTCGATCGCTAGATGGGATGGCGCATCATCGTGCGGAACGATGTGGACCTCGCCCCACACCCATCTTCTCCTGTTGAAAAGATCGGTAAAGTCTTCGGCTTCGATGAGATAATGAGAGAGTTCTTCCGCGATGAATTCCGTGCCTGCGAGCATGGCAAAGAAGCCTGGCAGGTCTTTTGTATAGGCGCGATCGATGAGTTCCTGAACGCCGAAAACGCGGTGGTCACCAAGATCGTTGACGCCGAGGCACTCCGCATCTTTGCGCCAATGCGCCGCATGCGATCCCTCTTCACTCTTCATCTCACGCAGGGCGCGCGCCATGCGGGCGAATACTCGGCGCATGACGGAATCGCCGAATTTTTTGGCAAGCGGTTCTCGCGGCAGAGTTTGCTGGTCAATCGCTAGCTCGAACTCCCGCACGAAGGGCCAAAATCCGACCTTCAAGGCAATTGCCGCTGCCTTGTCACCGCATTTCGCCTTGCGGATCAGCGACAATCCACTGACAAGCTCAGCGGCGGATTGTCGAAGATAGCTGAGGTCAAAATACCGTTCGTTGTCCGCATGGAACAAATGAGCTTGCATCCCCGTCCCCCCAGCAACGCCATCGACCTATCGGCTCTCGCTTGCTCTGCGTGGCATTAACCAACCATTAACCACAATATCCAAGTGAATGCGTTAAAGCAATAACATCGTCTGCGGCTTACAGCGTCCGCGGCGTCTCAGAGAAGGCGGGCGGCCTGTGAGCCTGCATAGTTTCGTCCCCGCTCGCGCCGCAGCTGGGCGAATGCCGGCCTTGCGATCGGACCTCTGATTGCGAGAACCTTCATTCCGGGGCTCCCTACAGCCCTAGCTTTATGGGAGTGGGGAGGGTCGTTATGGGAGAACGCTCCGAGCCGCCGAGCGCCCTAGTGTGGGGGGACTAGCCGTCCTCGGGCGGTAAGTCCTCTACGGCTCCTTCTTGCGCGCCTTCAGCACCTTGAACGCTTCTTCGAGCACCTCAAGCGCTCGGAAATGCTTGTGATCGGTCGGAACAAGTCCTTGCCTTACCGCCAGCTCCTTTTCGAGCGCGGCATGGAGTAGATCTAGGTCGCTTGCACTCAGCACTTCGCAGAAGTGCTTCGCCATCGTGCGCGCATTTCCCCCCGGGTCGAGCGAGCCGCCATTGACAATGCTGAGGAGCTCTCGCTTCACCTCGCTTATGCCAGCCATGGAAGCCCCCCTTGCCGACAGCTCAAGGTAACGGGCGCGGAAGCGTCGGTCTGTTAAAGACGTAAGCCCGAGGCTAACATTACTGTTGGCAAAACTGCCGTGAAGGCTTTTCTAGGCTAATGGTGGGATCAGTGGTGAACGCCACGAACAAGGAAACCGTACCGGCGCGGCTGCGGCGCCGGCGCACAGCGAAGCTCGACGGGCCGCACCCCATCGACATCCATGTCGGCGCCCGCATTCGTCATCGGCGTGCCATCGTTGGTCTCAATCAGACCGAGCTCGCGCTCAAGGTCGGCGTCACGTTCCAGTCGATCCAGAAATATGAGAGCGGCGCCAACCGCGTCAGCGCCAGTCGGTTGCAGGAGATCGCCCGTATCTTGGACGTGCCCGTCAGCCATTTCTTCGAAGGGCTAGAGGGCGGCGAGCCCGTCCCCGCGACGGCTGGGGAGCGGCTCAGCTCGCAGGAAATCCGAGATCTCAACGCCGCCTATGCGGCCATTACCGACAAGGCGCTGCGCACGGCCGTGTTGCATTTGCTGAAAAGCTTCGCCGAAAAGTCGGACGCCGATCCCACGGCGCTGATGCTGTCGTTATCTGAGTGACGATGCCTCTCGCGAAGCTTGGACCGCCGCCCCTTCAGGCCTCGCTTCGCTGCCGCAACCTGCTGAGTCTCGCCGCTTTCGAACTCGCCGCGGGATTCGTTGGGACGGCGCGAGATCATTTGGCCAATGTGGCGCATTGCCACGCCACGGGGTGCTGCGCATCGCCCCGCCTTTGCCGCGCCGGCGACGAGGCGCCGGTATCGCCGCCACAAGTGGTGCGTCTGCCGCCGTCGCGCTCCGCCATTGCGCCCGTCGCCGGCAGCGCAACGATCGTGACCCTGCCGCTCGCGCCCGCCGCCGACCGGATCGGCGACCGCCTCGAATGTCGGTCAATGCCGCTGTCGCGCCTCTTGGAAAGCCGCCGGCTGTCGCAGTTGCACGATTACTGGCGCGAACTGTGGCTGCTGTCGCGCGGCGCGCTCGCGGATTTCGACGCGGTGCGGCTGGTGCAGATGGCGGCGCTGGGTTGGGTTCATCTCGTCGATGTCGGCGCCGAAGATCCCGCCCGCTTCGCGATTGCGATCCGCGGCTGGCGCGTGCCCAACGCCGGCATCGACAAAAGCCGCGAGGGCATGCGGCTCGGTGAGCATCCCGTGCGTCTCCTCTCCGAAAGCGTCATGAGCGACTATCGTGTCGCGCGCGAGGTTGGGGCGCCGCTCTATCATCGGGTCCGTTCGCGGCTCCGCGGCCACAATTACGCCTATCGCCGCCTAATCCTTCCGCTCTCGAGCGACGGCAGGTGCACCGACCGTCTGCTAGTGGCGACGGATTTCGGGTAGCCGTCCGGTCGTCGGAGCGCGGGATCGCCGCGTCGGATCAGCAATCGCAGCTTCGAGCGCGTCTGTCATAATCGGCGGCCTCGTGTGCTTCCCTCTTCCTCACCGCGAGGCAACCCACAGCGGCGCGGCCGGGGTGGCGCTAACATTCCGCCGTTCGGGAAGTCGCTCATCTTTTGATCGCGCAATACGGCGCGAGAGATGGTCGAGAAGACTGATGACGTGATTTACCGCTTCTTTACTTGCTCTGCCTAGTATAGACGAGGCGCTTCATTTTTAGTTGCTGTAGTGAACGAACCGAAAGAGATATTTATCCGTGGCGGCCTTAGCCGCGAACCGCGCGCCGTCCTCATCGGAAGCGACGGTAGTAGACGCGAGCTTCAAGCTGAGCCTGGCGAAAGCGCCGACGACTTCCTCGACCACGTGAGGGCCGAGGCGATTGCAGCGCACACGGATACGATCATCTTCTG
>JASHUO010000500.1 GCA_030039975.1 Alphaproteobacteria bacterium | reverse complement strand
GCACGCCCGGCCCGGTTGCGGCGCCGCCTTTGTTAAGGTTAACGACGGGCTGCGAAGGCGGTGCCGCAGCTTTCTCGCGCCCGTGCCGGAAAAGACCCGGCGCTGCCGGTCGCGACTGGTCGGCCCGGTCGCTTCGCGGTCGTGTCCGTCTTTGGCTCCGTCCGCCGCCTGCTGAGCCCGAGTATGACCAAGATGCTGCCGAGTTCGCGCTCGGCGAGGGTAAGCGTCGTGCGACCCGGGTAGCGTCGTTCGGCTTGCTTGATCGAATGGTCAAGCGTGGCGTAGGCTTTCCGGGAAATCCTGATGGGAGGGTGCGATGGCGATCCTGATCCGCGGTGGCACGGTGGTGAATGCCGACGCGAGCCAGCGCGCCGATGTCCTTGTCGAGGGCGGCGTGATCAAGGCCGTAGCGCCTGATCTCCCGGTGCCCGGCGGCGCCGAGACGATCGATGCCGGCGGCGCCTATGTCATGCCGGGCGGTATCGACCCGCACACCCACATGGAACTGCCCTTCATGGGTACTGTCGCCTCGGAGGATTTCTTCTCCGGCACCTCGGCCGCTGCGGCCGGCGGCACCACGATGATCATCGATTTCGTCATTCCCAATCCCAAAGAGAGGTTGCTCGACGCCTATAACAAATGGCGCGGCTGGGCCGAGAAGGCGGCGACCGATTACAGCCTCCACGTGGCCGTCACCTGGTGGGACGAGAGCGTGTCGCGCGACATGGGAACGCTCGTCGAAAAGCACGGCGTCAACAGCTTCAAGCATTTCATGGCATACAAGAATGCCATCATGGCGGATGACGAGATCCTGGTGAACAGCTTCACGCGCGCACGCCAGTTGGGCGCGCTCTGCACCGTTCATGCCGAGAACGGCGAACTCGTGTTTCATCTTCAACAGGAGCTGATCAAGGCCGGCGTCACCGGCCCCGAAGGACATCCGCTGTCGCGGCCGCCCGCCGTTGAAGGCGAGGCCGCGAACCGCGCCATCCGCCTGGCGCAAGTGCTGGCGGTGCCACTCTATATCGTCCACAATTCTTGCCACGAGGCGGTCGAGGCGATCGCGCGCGCGCGGGGCGAGGGCCAGCGCGTCTTCGGCGAGGTGCTGGCGGGCCATCTACTGGTCGATGACAGCGTCTACCGGAATAAGGATTTCGCCACTGCCGCCGCCTATGTCATGAGCCCGCCCTTCCGTCCGAAAGAGCATCAGGCAGCACTGTGGCGGGCGCTCCAGGCGGGCCATGTGCAGACCACAGCGACCGACCACTGCTGTTTCTGCGCGCCGCAGAAGGCGATGGGGCGCGACGACTTCACCAAGATCCCGAACGGTACGGGCGGCGTCGAGGATCGCATGCAGGTGCTGTGGCATCACGGCGTCAACACCGGCCGGCTGACCCCCAACGAGTTCGTAGCCGCGACTTCCGCCAACGCTGCCAAAATCTTCAACATCTATCCGCGCAAGGGCGTCGTTGCCGCCGGATCGGATGCCGATCTCGTCGTCTGGGATCCCAAGAGGACGCGGCGCATCTCGGCCAAGACGCACCATCAGAAGATCGATTTCAATATCTTCGAGGGCATGGAGGTCGAAGGCGTCAACGTCGTCACCTTGTCGCAAGGCAAGATCGTCTGGCGCGACGGCGAGCTGCGCAGCGTCAAAGGGGCAGGGCGCTATGTCGACCGGCCGCCCTTCCCTGCCTATTACACGGCGTTGTTGCAGAAAACCGCGCGGGAGCGGCCGCTCCCGGCGCTGCGCGACGCAGCCGAATAGGGGAGCGCCGTGACCAAGCTCAAGGGCGGGCTTATCCAAATGAGCCTCAAGGGCGACACCGAGATGTCGCCCGCCGAAATCCGCGAGCGCATGATTGCGGCGCATCTGCCGCTGATCGAGGCGGCGGGACGGGCGCGAGTCCAGGTGCTCTGCCTGCAGGAGGTTTTCACCCAGCCCTATTTCTGTCCCAGCCAAGACGCGAAATGGTACGCGGCGGTGGAGCGTATTCCGGAGGGCCCCACCACGAGGCTGATGCAGGAGCTGGCGCGCAAGCACAGCATGGTGATCGTCGCGCCAATCTACGAAGAGGACATTACGGGCGTCTACTATAACGCCGCCGCCGTCATCGACGCCGACGGCAAATATCTGGGCAAGTACCGCAAGACGCATATTCCACAGGTTGCGGGCTTCTATGAGAAGTTTTTCTTCAAACCGGGCAACAGCGGCTATCCCGTGTTCCAGACCGCGTATTGCAAGCTCGGCGTCTATATCTGCTACGACCGGCACTTTCCGGAAGGTTGGCGCGCGCTGGCGCTCAATGGCGCCGAATATATCGTCAACCCCTCGGCGACGGTGGCGGGGCTGAGCCAATATCTCTGGGAGCTCGAGCAGCCGGCTGCGGCGGTCGCGAATGGCTGCTACGTCGGCGCCGTCAACCGCGTCGGCACCGAGCAGCCGTGGAACATCGGCCGCTTCTACGGCTCGGCGTATTTCGTCAACCCGCGCGGCCAGATCATCGCCAAGGCGAGCGAGGACCGCGACGAGTTGCTGACCGCCGAGATGGATTGGGAGATGGTGCGCGAAGTGCGCAATCTTTGGCAGTTCTTCCGCGACCGGCGACCCGAGACTTACGGCGGCCTGACCGCGATCTGATGCCAACCAAGCCGAACGTCTGCCGGGTCGTCGGCGGAGCGAAGCCGCTTCAAACCGGGCGCGGTTCGTCGCGGCTTCGCTCAGGCTGACTCACTTGGTGGCGGGGTTCCAGTACTTCTTCGACGCGTCGTAGATC
>JASHUO010000499.1 GCA_030039975.1 Alphaproteobacteria bacterium | reverse complement strand
CCGGCCGCCAGCCGCGGACGGTGCCAACGGCAAGAACGACGGTCAGCGCTTCGACGAACTCCACCATCGAGGCGAGAAACGAAGCGACAACCGGCGTTCCCGCTTGCGTCCATTCCATCATGCCGCCAACACCTCCTGATCCAACACCTCCTGATCTATGACCGCGATCGAAGGGCGGCACGGCGCGTGGGGCCGATCGCAGAGCCGCGTTTGCGCTCGCGGCAGCCGTGGCTGTCTTGAATGGCTCGCCAGACTTCGTCGTCCCAGAGGCGGACGCCTCCCGTGATGCCGGCGTCGTTCGAGGCAAGCCGGACGTTGTCGGGCAGCGGGAGTACGACATGGGCCGCGTTGCCGCCGCCGAGATACAGCACGTCGTAGTGCAGCAAGGCGTAGACGACATCGATCGCTTTGTGCACGCGCCGGCTCCATTTTTTGGCGCCCAGCGCACGACGCGCTTCGTTCCCGATGTAATCATTGTAGGTGTCGTGCTTGTGAATCGGATGATGCGCCAGCTCGATATGCGGCGCGAGGCGGCCATTGCCGAACACGGCGCTGCCGACGCCGGTGCCAAGCGTGAGCACCACCTCGAGCCCGCGTCGGGCGATGTCACCCAGGCCCTGAACCTCGGCATCGTTGAGAAGCCGCGCGGGCTTGCCGAGGCGACGCGAAACCGCCTCTTCCAACGGATAGTCCTGCCAGCCCTTCACGTCGAAATGCGGGGCCGTGATGACATGGCCGTCGCGGATCACACCCGGAAAGCCAATAGCAATCCGGTCGGAGGAGGGCAGCGGCGCGACCAGGCCCGCGAGCGCCCGCAACAGGATCGCGGGCGAGCAAGGATCAGGGGTCGGCATGCGAACCCGCTCCACCACCATGCGTCCCGCGCCGTCAAGGACGGATGCTTTGAGACCGGTGCCGCCGATATCGATGGACAAGGTCCGGGGCCCGGTGTGCGGGGTTGCCCCCTTCGCGCCTTTTGCCATTCAGCTCCCTCCACGCCAGAGCGCGCGCGCCGCGCAAGCTGCGCGCATGCGTTCGTCAGGCTTCCAAAGGTAAACGCCGGCAGACCATCACCGCACCCTGCCCCGTCGTCTGCGGCGGCGACTTTGTGTCATCGCGAGATCACCGCCTCGATGAGGCGCGGGCCTCGGCTCGCCATGGCGGACGAAAACTGCGCAGCGAATTCCTCGGCGGTCGAGGCGCGGGAGGCCTCGACGCCCATGCCCTGAGCGAGGCTCACCCAGTCGAGCGCCGGATTGTGCAGATCGAGCATGGAGAGCGCTTTTGGTCCGCGCTCCGCGGCGCCCACGCGCTTCAGCTCGACGTTGAGGATGACGTAGGAGCGGTTGGCGAAAATGACGGTGGTGACGTCGAGCCGCTCGCGCGCCTGCGTCCAGAGCGACTGCAGGGTGTACATCGCGCTGCCATCGCCTTCGAGGCAAACCACTTTGCGATCGGGACACGCCACGGCCGCGCCGGTCGCCACGGGCATCCCTTGTCCGATCGAGCCGCCGGTGAGCGACAGGTAGTCATGCGCCTCGGCATTGGCGGTGAAAAACGCAGTGCCAAGACCGGCGGTCCCGGCCTCCTCGGCGATGATGGCATTTGCCGGCAAGTAATGGCCGATCACCTGACCCGCGGTCATGACGTTGAGCGGGCCGGCCGGCAATTCGGGCCTCTTCAGAGGAGCGCGTGACGCGGGCTGCGCCGGCGCCCCGACCGCATCGGCGACCGCTTCCAGCGCGCCGATGCCATCCTCGTGCGGCTGCGCGAGGTAGAGAATCCGGCACGAATCAGGCGTGCACCAGCTGGGCCTGCCGGGATAGGCGAAAAACGACACGGGCGGTCTGGTGCCGACGAGGACGAGAAGCTCCGTGTCCTTCAGAAAGTCGACGATCTGCTCGGCGAAGTAAGGGATGCGGTCGATGGCGACGACACCGGCGCCGCGCTCGAGCCGGGCGGTGAAGGTATCGCAGGCAAGCCGCACGCCGGCCTTTGCAGCGATCCGGCCAGCGGCATCGAGGCCGCGCCGCCGGAGCGCGGCGCCGCCCAAGAGCAGAAGCGTCCGCTTGCCGGCGCCAAGCGCCTCGGCGACCTGCTCGACGGCTTGCGCCGAGACCGGCGACGGATCGGCGACCGGCAGGGGTGGCGCGGGTCGGTCCGCGTCGAGCCAGGCGGTATCGGCGGGCAAGATCAGCGTAGCGATCTGGCCCGGCGGCTGGCGCGCCGCCTGAACCGCGCGCGCTGCATCGCCGGCGACCGTCTGCGCCGAGGATGCGCGGTGAATCCAGGCCGAAACCGGTCGCGCGAAGCCCACGACATCGGAGGCCAGCGGCGCGTCATACTGTGCGTGATAGGTCGCGTGGTCGCCGACGATGTTGACGATCGGCGTCGCCGCCCGGCGGGCGTTGTGCAGATTGGCGAGACCATTCGCCAGGCCCGGCCCCAAATGCAGCAGCGTCGCCGCGGGTTTCCCGGCCATTCGGCCATAGCCGTCGGCGGCACCGGTCACCACCCCTTCGAAGAGACCCAGGATGGGACGAAGGCCGTCGATCTTGTCGAGTGCCGCGACAAAGTTCATCTCGGACGTCCCGGGATTGGCAAAGCAGACTTCGATGCCCGCCGCAACCAAGGTCCGCACCAGGCTCTCCGCACCATTCATCGCCGTTCTCCGTGGTACCGTCGCTTGCGTCGTACGACCGAACCCATGCCGGCTATCGTCCGGTGAACATCGGCCGGCGCCCCTCGCGATGCGCGCGTATCCCCTCGTCGACATCGTGGCTGTATTCGAGTGACCGGCGCAAGACATCCGATAATTGCCGCGCGGCTTGCGGCCCGGCCTCGCGGCGCAGCCGCATGATGCGCTTGGCACCGCGCGTCGCGAGCGGCCCGCTGCTCGCGATCGCAACGGCAAGGTCGCGCAGAGCATCGTCGAACGCGGCGCCGGCCACGACATGTTCGACCAGCCCGATGCGCAGCATCTCCTCCGCATCGACCTCGCGCCCTGTGGCGATCAGCTCTGCGGCGCGGCCGTAGCCGACGATCGCCGGAAGCCGCACGGGAGCACCGGCGCCGGGGAAACCGCCCCAGCGTGCCTCCGGCAGAGAGAGCCGCGCGTCAGCGGTTGCGATCCGCATGTCGCAGGCCAGCGCCAGTTCGACGCCGCCGGCACGGGCGGTGCCATTGATCCCGGCAATCACCATCTGCGGCAGAGCCTCAATCGCATCGAAGACGGCGCCTGCCAGGAAGACCAGTCGGAGCACGTCGTCCTTTGACATGCTGCCGCGCAGCGTCGGATTGAGCACCCCGGTGCAGAAAAACGCCGATCCGCGGCCGCGAACGACCAGCGCATGGACGTTATCGCGATCGCCGAGTTCCCCGACGATGGATTTGAGCCGGAGCAACGACTCGAAGGTCAGCCGGTTCTCGTCGTCTTGGCGATCGATCAAGATCGTGGCGACAGCACCCTCGACCCCGAGATAGACGCCTTCCATTCGCACCTCCCACCGCTTGGTTCTCGGACTTCAGTCGATCCATTATGCACCAGATACGGCTGACGGCACCGCGTCCGGCAAAAGGATAAGGTCCGGGAACGCACCGCCGTTCCGAACGTTCTTTCTCCTCGCCGTGCCCGCCTTCGACCCGCGCCAACCCGCCCTCCTCGAGTGGATCGCCTCGCTTCCGCCGGAGGCCGAGCTTGTCATGCGCATGGCGATGCGCGAGGCGTTCGACCGCTGCCGCAGCGATCGGTCCTGGAACGGCCGCATCGACGAGCTCATGGCCAAGCTCGACCCGGACGAGGAGCAGATCGCGCGCATCCTGCACGAATGCGACAAGACCGTGCGGATGATCAGGGAGACTGCGTAACCGCGCCAGAGCAGGGCTTTTGGCGTTTTACCACCGCCAAAGACGCCCGCATGGTAGCTGGCGGAACGCTCAATCCTGGTTTCTGCCGCTGGCGGATTCGCTCTAGGATGCGCGAGCCGATGGGCGACAGGAGGGGGGCGATGGACGATCTCGATCCCGCACGGGACATGGTGGCGTTCGATCCGGAGAGCATGAGCACCGCCGACACCTACAAGCTGATGACGGGCTCGATCGTGCCGCGGC
>JASHUO010000498.1 GCA_030039975.1 Alphaproteobacteria bacterium | reverse complement strand
GCGCATCGCGAAGGCCGCGCCTGAAGCGCGCCGCCTCGGCTGCCTCGTGGCGCCGATGGTAACAGGCGGCGTCGAAACCATCCTCGGCGCGCATTGGGACGCGGTGTTCGGCCCGGTGATCATGCTGGGACTCGGCGGCATCTTTGTCGAAGCGCTGGAGGACGTGACCTTCCGCCTCGCGCCCTTCGACGAGAGCGAGGCGCGACGCATGATCACGGAGCTGCGCGCCGAGCGGGTGCTGCACGGCATGCGCGGCCAGCCGGCCGCCGATCTCGACGCGCTGGCCGATGCGCTGGCGCGATTGTCGCGCTTTGCCGCGGCGCAGGGGCCGCGCCTCAAGAGCCTCGACATCAACCCGTTCCTGGTGCTGCCGCAGGGCAAGGGCGCGCTCGCACTCGACGCCCTCGTTCTGCCCGCCTGAGTTTGCCGAGAGGAAGCGGTTATGGACCAAAGCCCGATGACGCCGTTCTACGAGATGGCGGGCAAGAGCCCCGAAGAGGCCAAGTTCTTCTGGAGCGGGGGCCCGGTCGAGGTCGCGCCGCGCACCTGGTTCCAATCCTGGCTTTCCGGCGTCACCGCCTTCGAGACCGATGCCGGGCTGGTGCTGGTCGATAGCGGGCTGCGTCAGCTCGGCGCGAAGCTCGCCGGCATGCTGCGGCAGCGGACCAACGCGCCGGTGCACAGCGTCATCTTCACCCAGGGCCATATCGACCACGCCTTCGGACTCAAGGATTTTCTCGTGCCTGGCCAGGCGCGGCCGCGCATCATCGCGCATCGCGCCATGCCCGAGCGCTTCCAACGCTACGAGCTCACCCAGCGCTTCAACGCGGCGATCAATGCGCGCCAGTTCGGCGGCAGCGTCAGCCGCGCCGAGACGACCGAAGAGTTCAACAATTTCCGCACGCCGGAGCTGCCGCCCGACACGCTTTACGAGGATCGCCTGGCGTTGAGCGTCGGCGGGGTCCGGTTCGAGATTCACCATTGCCGCGGCGAGACCGACGACCACTCCTGGGTCTGGTGCCCCGAGCGCCGCGTGCTGTGCCCGGGCGACCTCTTCATCTGGGGCGTGCCCAATGCCGGCAATCCGCAGAAGGTGCAGCGCTATCCCCGCGACTGGGCGTTGGGACTGCGGCGCATGGCGGCGCTCGAGCCCCGGAGCCTCTGTCCCGGCCATGGCGGTCCGGTGGTCGACAACCCGACGCTGATCCGCCGCATGCTGCTGGAGACGGCGGATTATCTCGACAGCCTCGTGGCGCAGACCCTCGCCGCGCTCAATGACAGTGCGCCGCCGCATGTCGACATCGTCCATCGCGTCGCGCCGCCGAAGACGGAAGCGCCCTGGCTGCAGCCGGTTTACGACGAGGCGGAGTTCATCATCCGCAACATCATCCGCCATTACGGCGGCTGGTGGAGCGGCCGGCCGAGCGAGCTGAAGCCGGCGACGCGCAGCGCGCTCGCGCGCGAGATCGCGGAGCTGGCCGGCGGTGCCGCGGCGCTGCTCCGGCGTGCTGAAACGCGCGCCGCCGCCGGTGATCTCCGCCTCGCCTGCCATCTCGCCGATTACGCGCTCGAAGCGGCGGCTGAAGACCCCGCCATCTGCAGCGGCGTCGCCGCGCTCTATGACCGCCGCGCGGAGCGCGAGACGAGCCTCATGGCGCGCAACATCTTCCGTTCCGCCGCCGCCTATGCGCGCGAGGGCCGCGCCTTCGCCTGACGCGCGGGCGGCCAGCAAGCGGCGTGGTTAACAACTCTTTAGGACTCGCCGCCTAGGCTCCACAAAGGGGCGGTGCCGCCACGACGCTGTGCGCGCCCCTCGCGCAGGAGCGATCATGACCAACACAGAGGCCGTCGAAGCCGACATCCCGTTCCGCGCCGTCGACGATATCGGCCTGCGCGTGCCATATGGCTTGACCGTCGATCCCGGGATCGAGGCCAAGGTGAAGCTGTTTGCGGGGATCATGCGTGCCGCCGGCATTGTGCTGGCGGCCCGCGAGATTGCTGCCGATCCTTCGAACAAGCTCAACACCGTGCTGTCGCTGCTGAAGGTGCTGGTCTTCGGCCGGGCGCAGCAGACGATCGACGAGCAGATCGCCGCCGCGCCGCGCCTGGGCTGCAAGAGCGGCTGCGCCTGGTGCTGCTATCAAAGTGTCGAGGTGACGATCCCCGAGGCGATTCTGGTCGCAGCGCAGCTTCTCGATCCCGCCGACCCTCGCCGCACCGCCGTGCTGGCGAACGTGAAAGCTTTCCGTGGCCTCGACGAGCGACAGCGTCGCGGCACCGGCGCGCCCTGCGCGTTCCTGGTCGATAATCGCTGCTCGGTCTATGACGACCGCCCGCTGATGTGCCGGGCGATGATGGCGCCCGCGCCCGAAGGGTGCCACGCCGTTCATGCTGCCGCGCTGGCCGGCAAACCTCTGCCGCTGGTGGAGCTCTACGCCGTCGCGCAGTACTTCATCCTGGGCGATCAGAGCGGCTTCCGCGGCATCCTCAGGGACATGGGGCTGCAGGACGATCTCGTGGAGCTGACGCAGGCGGTGGCGGCGCTGCTCGAGGAGCCAACGCTGATCGAGCGTTGGCTTGCCGGCGAGCACATCTTCGGCCCCGAATTCGCCCCGCCGACGCTCGAAATCTAGACGAGCTTCTCGAGCTCGTGCAGCAGCGTGTCGCCCATCACCGTCGTCGAGACGCGCGCCGTGCCCGGCTGCATGATGTCGCTGGTGCGGACACCGCCTTTCAACGCGTTCTGCACCGCGCGCTCGACGAGCGTCGCTTCCTCGCCGAGATCGAAGGAATAGCGTAGCATCATCGCGAAGGAGAGCATAGAGGCGAGCGGGTTCGCCATGTCCTTGCCGGCGATGTCGGGAGCGCTGCCATGGACCGGCTCGTAAAGCGCTTTGCGCCGGCCACTTTTGTCCGCCGCGCCGAGCGATGCCGAAGGCAGCATGCCGAGCGATCCGGTCAGCATCGCCGCGCAATCCGACAGCAGATCGCCAAAGAGGTTGTCGGTGACGATGACGTCAAACTGCTTCGGATTGCGCACCAGCTGCATCGCGCAATTATCGGCATACATATGCGCGAGCTCGACCTCGCGATATTCGGTATCGTGCAGCTTTTGCATCTCCTCGCGCCAGAGCACGCCCGATTCCATGACATTGGCCTTTTCGACCGAGGTCACCTTGCCGCGGCGCTTCTTCGCCAGCTCGAAAGCGACGCGGCCGACGCGGACGATCTCGGGCGTGGTATAGACCTGCGTGTTGAAGCCGCGCCGCGTGCCGTCGGGCAAGGTCTCGATGCCGCGCGGCTCGCCGAAATAGACGCCGCCGGTCAGCTCGCGCACGATCATGATGTCGAGGTCGCGCACGATCTCGGGCCGCAGGGTCGAAGCGCCGATCAGCGGCTCGAAGACCATCGCCGGGCGGAGATTGGCGAAGAGTTCCATCTCCTTGCGCAGCCGCAGAAGGCCGCGCTCGGGCTTCAGCGCGAAGGGAAGATTGTCCCATTTCGGCCCGCCCACGGCGCCGAACAGCACGGCATCGGCGGCCATCGCCGCCTTCAGCGTGCTGTCGGCCAAAGGCGTGCCATGCGCATCGTAAGCGGCGCCGCCGACGAGATCCTCGGTGAGATCGAAACTGGCGATCCGCTTCCGGTCCATCCATTGGGCGACGCGGCCGACCTGGCGCATCACCTCGGGCCCGATGCCGTCGCCGGGCAGAACCAGAACCTTCCTGTTGGATGCCATTCGGTGCTCCTCGGGCCTTATCGTCGCGTTACGCCCAGCGCCAGGGCTGGGCGAGCCGGCTCTTCTCCTCATAAGCGGCAATGCTGCCGGATTTCTCGAGCGTGAGGCCGACATCGTCGAGACCGTTCAGCAGGCAATGCTTGCGGAAAGGATCGATCTCAAACTTGACGACGCCGCCATCGGGCCGGGTGATGGTCTGCTTTGCGAGATCGATGGTGAGCCGCGCATTGGCGCCTTTGCGCGCGTCATCCATCAGCTCGTCGACGATCTCCTGCGGCAGCTTGATCGGCAGGATGCCGTTCTTGAAGCAGTTGTTGTAGAAGATGTCGGCGAAGCTCGCGGCGATGACGCAGCGTATGCCGAAATCAAGCAGCGCCCAGGGCGCATGCTCGCGCGAGCTGCCGCAGCCGAAATTCTCGCCCGCGACCAGGATCTTGGACTGGCGGTAGGCCGGCTGGTTGAGGATGAAATCCGGATTTTCTGAGCCGTCCTCGCGGTAGCGCAGCTCGTCGAACAGCACCTTGCCGAGACCGCTGCGCTTGATCGTCTTCAGATGCTGCTTCGGGATGACCTTGTCGGTGTCGACATTGATCATTGGCAGCGGCGCGGCGATGCCGTCGAGTGTGGTGAACTTGTCCATGGCGGCAATCCTGTTCGGTTCTTCAAAGGATTAGCGAAAGCGACCAGGGCACGCAAGGCAGAGATCGGCCGGCGATGGCGGGCCGAGACGCCGTTTTTTTGGCATCTTTTTGATCCAGCGCAAGGCAGGCCCAGCGATCCCGTTGCACGGTGAGGTATGGAATGCGCTCAGCCTGACGCGCTCGCGGAAATCGAGCGACTGAAATCGCTTGCGGCCTGGTATCGCGACTGGGCCGATCTCGCCGGGAGCGATCGTCAGCGCCAAGGCCGGCTGAGCTTGGCAGCCCAGCTCGACGCGAAAGCGGCGGGCTTGGCCGCGGCATTGCGGCGGACTGGTCGGTTCTAGCCCGGATTTCTCACACCGTCACGGGCTGCGACGGCGATCTTTGGCGCCAGGGTAGGAGCCGGGACGCGCGGCGATGCGAGCATCGTAAGCGTCCCGGCGACCTTTCAATTACCCTCAATATCTGGACCGAGCGTGGCCCCCAGCGCGATGTCGGTCAGGCGGGATAGCCCGCGCCACATGACCGTGTTGCCCGGCGGAGGATCGTTGGCGCGGGCGAGATAGCCGCCAAGCCTGGCGATCTTGGTCAGATAATGCGAGAGCGTTTTCCGTCGAGCTTGGGGCTTGTCATTGACGAGGCGGTCGAGCACGGCGATTTCGGTCGCGGTCAATGCGAGAGTTGGCAACGCATCCGGAGCTGAGCGATTGAGCATCGTCATCCAGAAGATCCGCCAGCTCAGGATGCAAAAGACTGCGACCAGATTGGTCAGGCGTTGGGCGGTCCTGAGCTTCGATTCTTCAGCTTTGCAGCCCGATTTCAGGATCTTGTGGAAGACCTCGATCTTCCACCGCAACGCATACCACTCGAGTTTCTCTATGGCGTCCTTGCGCGAGCCGACAGGCAGATCGGTGATGAGCTTCCATTCTATTTTCTTCCTGTTCGTCGGCGTCCCGCGCTCTTCGGCACGGATCACGGTCAAGGTCAGTGCGGGATAGCGCTTCTGCTTGTCAACCGGCGGCAGGACGCGAAGCTTGCGATACTTGATCTCGAGAACGGCTTCGTCGGGATTGCCATTGTTGTCTCTGACCTCAATGCGGTGCAGTCCTTTGACGGCGACCTCGTCCATTTCGTCAGCGATCGTGTGATCTCCGTCTCCGGCCAGGCGATCAACGCAGGTCCTGATCAAGAAATGCGTTCCAGCTTCCTGGGCCGCGCAGAAAAGCTCGTAGATGTCGCTCTCGCGATCACCGACGTGGACGCATCGTCCCGGATCGCCCAACAGCTCCGTGGCTTGCTGAACATTCTCCAACCACCGAATGCTTTCCTTCTTCTCGATGGGCACGCGCGTCGGATTGATCTTCTTCTTCAGCGCGTTGGTCCCCTTGAATTTCTTCCGGGTCCAGAACTTGACGGCCGCCAACCCAAGCGGCAGCCCTTCGGTCGTCACCGCGAGGCTCGAGTGCATCAGGATGCCGCAAACCGTGTGTACCCTGGGGCGACCCGCCTTGTCCCGCCCGCTGTTGATGCTCTTGGTGATCCCGATCGCGGCTGAGTTCTCTCTTTGATAGCTGAACTCGGTCGTATCATGGAGCACAAGAACGGGACCGTCGGTGACGACGGTCCGATCCCGCGTCGATTGAAAGTGACCGGCCAGGATGTCCGCCTCACTGACTCGCTCATTGGAAAAAAAACGATAGGCGGCCTTGGTGTTGGCCCAGTCCTGGCACACCAGCGGAATGCTTTGACCCATGGCGCTCCCCATCTGCGCCACCAGTTTGCGAAGCCGCTTGTTGAGGCGCTCGTCGGGAAAACTGCAGCCCGCAAGCTCGCGATCAAACCATGCGTCAGCTTCCCCGTCCATTGGCACCGCTCCCTCTGCGATTCGGTGCCAGACAAGGAATCACGACCGATTCCCACAGTGCAACAGTTTGTGCGCTCCCTAACCGCCTAGACTAAATGTGGGTAATTGAAAGCCCGGCGACGCCCTCCTGGCGCCAAAGAGCGCCGTCCCTCCGGGTTGCACACTGTTGGCGCGCTGCCGCGTCGCTGCGGGCTTGACGATGCTCACATCGCCTGCGCCCTGGCTCCTAACATCGCGCCAACAGACTGCAACGCAGCGCGCGACGGTGGGAGAAACCCGGGCTAGCGGCGATATCGAAACATGCGTCTCTTCCGCTAGTGGCACTGGGCTGTCGTCGTCGGCTGCTCGGCCGAAGGTCCGCTTCTCGCACGTGAGCGGACACGGGTGCGAGCATCGTTCCGACCGCCGCTCACGACCCGAAGCGGACCTTACGACATTTCGGCGGCTCCTTCTCCCGTCAGCTGAAATCTCGGTACGTCGGCAA
>JASHUO010000497.1 GCA_030039975.1 Alphaproteobacteria bacterium | reverse complement strand
GAGACGACCCCACCCAGCCGCCGCGCCGTGGCGATCGCCTGCAGCCCGGCGACGCCGGCGCCCATGACAAGGACCCGCGCGGGCGGAATGGTGCCGGCGGCCGTCATCATCATCGGCATGGCGCGGCCGAACTCGCCGGCAGCATCCAGCACCGCTTTGTAGCCGGCGAGATTCGCCTGAGAGGAGAGTACATCCATGGATTGCGCACGCGTGATTCGAGGCACCAGCTCCATGGCAAAGGCGGCGATGCCCGCCTTGGCATAGGCTTCGACATCCTCGCGCCGCTGCAGCGGTTGCAGCAAGCCGATCAGAACCGTGCCGCGCTTGATCAGCGCCAGTTCGTCGAGCGCGCCTTCGCCGGCGCGGAGCGGCCGCTGCACCTTGAGGAGGATCTCGCCGGCACCCAGCGCCGCAGCCGGGTCCGGTGCGATTCGGGCGCCCGCCGCCTCATAAGCCGCATCGGGATAGGCGCTGCCAAGCCCCGCGCCGGTCTCGACCACCACCTCAAGGCCTTGGCCGATCAGACGCTTTGCCGTGTCGGGCGAACAGGCGACCCGCCGCTCGTCGGGACGGCGCTCCTTGGCGACGCAGATTTTCATCGAATCGGGATTCCCCTACCCTCGCCGGCCGCTCTCCGGCTGCCGGCGCGACACAATAGACGTGCCTCGGCAACTTTGTGAAGCCTCAGCCCGGGGGTCAGCCTTTTACCAGCACCCGCGCGCGCTGGACGGCCTCGCCGCAAAGCTGGGTGCGCCCCGCCGCCTGGTCCTTTTCAGCCTTGTCGAGCAGCATCTGCAGCTCCTCGCGGCGCTGCGGATCCTTGACCGCGGCGAGCTGGGCGCGTATCGCCTGGACCTCGGCAGAGCAATCGGCATGGGCGGGAAGCGCCAGCATGCCGCCGGCAAGGAGGATCAAGACCGCCAGCGGCAATCCGGTTCGTGCTCTTTTCATGGACAATTCCACTCACTAAGATGCGCAAATGTCGGCCGGGGCAGACCGGCCGCCCCTTTTTATCATCAACCGGGCGGCGAGAAACCTGTTACCCGCCCTCCAGCCGGTCGAGTGGCCGATTTTTGCCAGGGAATAAGCCCCATCCTTAACCGTTATCACTTTGTTAGGTTGGTCAGGGCGACACTACCCTGTTGCGGGGTGCGGTCTTGAGCGTCTCGGTCAGTGACCAGCTCATAGCCGTGCTCCCTCGATTGCGGCGTTTCGCCCGCGGCCTGACCGGCTCTGCTGTCGAGGCGGACGATCTCGTCCAGGCGGCGTGCGAGCGGGCGCTTTCCCGGGCACACCAGTTTCAGGAAGGGACGCGTTTCGACAGTTGGATGTTCCGCATCGTGCAGACGATCTGGATCGATCAGTTGCGCTCGCGGGACATCCGTCGGGAGGAGGCGGAGGAGGAAGGCGTCAATGTCGGCACCGACGAGCCAGGACGGCGCGCCGAGGCGCGGCTGGCGCTGCAGGAGGTGCGAAGCGCGCTGGCGCAGTTGCCGGCCGAGCAGCGGGCGGCGCTCCTCCTCGTGACGGTCGACGGGTTGAGTTACAAGGAAGCGGCGGAAGCCGCCGACGTACCGGTGGGGACGATCATGAGCCGCCTGGCGCGCGCAAGAACCGCGCTCCTGGCCAAGCTCGAAGCCGGCGGCGGCCTGCGGAGGAGTACGCAAGATGCCAAGGCCGAGTGACGAAAGACTGATCGCGTATCTCGACGGCGAGCTCGAGGAGAGCGAGCGCGACGCCGTCGCCGATGCGTTGGAGCGCGATGCCGAGCTGCGCGAGCGCGGGGCTGCGCTGAGCGAAAGCGCGGTGCTGCTGCGCTCTGCCTTCGACGAGGTGCTGCACGAGCCGCTGCCCGAGCGCCTGATCCGGGCGGCGCGGGGCGAGAGCGGAGCGGTCACCGATCTTGCCGCCGCCCGGCAGAAGCGCTGGAAGCGCGTTCTGGGCGATCGCCGCTTCTGGCTCGGCACGGCCGCGGCGGCGTCGCTCGCCGCTTTCGCCGTGGGCTTCGGCATTGGCGGCGGCGATGTCGGGCTTGCCGACGCGATCCTGGCGGCGTACGCGCCGCACTCCGCGGAGCAGGCGGCGGACAGCTTCCCCGACAATCTCGCCGGCTATTACCGGCGCTACGTCAATATGGGACCGAATGACGGCACCACCTTCGACAAGCTGCCGCAAAACTTCCATTTGCCCAATCTGAAACCCTGGGGGCTCGCGTTTCAGGGTGCGCGCTTCCTCATGGTCGAGGGCCAACCGGCGATGGCGCTGATGTACACCACCGACAACAAGGCGCTGGGACCGGTCCTCGTCGTCGTCGCCAACTCGCCTCACGCCGACAAGGGCACGGATTTCTATCATCGCGGCGACATCAACGTGCTGCGCTGGCGCCATCATGGCCACGCCTATGCCATCGCCGGCACGGCGAGCATCAACTACCTCTGGAACATCCACAACGACCTCGCCTACCAGTTCGACACGATCTGACGCGTCGGACCAGGCTTTGGGCGGCGCCGCGCCGGGCGTCCCGCGCGGCGCGTTGCCATCATCGTCGCAACCCTCCGAAGCGCGGCTTGGGGCTTACGCGCGGGCTGTCTATGATCGGCCGGAGACGACGACGAGGAGCTCCAGCGGCATGGCCGACGCCTTCCCGCGTCCGGGACGCGACCTTCGGCTCGACTTCTTCCGTGGGCTGTCGCTGTTCTTCATCTTCATCGATCACATCCCGAACAACATTCTCGGCTTTTTCACCCTACACTCGTTCGCCTTCTCGGACGCAGCCGAGGTTTTCATCTTCATCTCCGGCTACACCGCCGCGCTGGTCTACGGCAGAAGCCTGCGCCAGCATGGCGCGCTGTTCGCCACGGCGCAGATCTACCGCCGCGTCTGGCAGCTCTATGTCGCGCATATCTTTCTCTTCATGATCTTCACGGCCGAAGTCTCCTATGCGGTGCTCAAACTCAAGAACCCGATGTATTCCGAGGAGCTGCATGTCGGCGACTTCTTGGCGGAGCCGCATATCGCCATCATCAAGGCGCTGCTGCTGCAGTTCCAGCCGACCTATCTCGACATCCTGCCGCTCTACATCGTGCTCCTCGGGTTCTTCCCGCTGGTGCTGCTGGCGCTCGCGCGCCGCGCGCTCTGGGCGCTGCTGCCCTCCGCCGCGCTTTATGCGCTGACGTTGCGCCATGGCTGGGGGCTTCCCGCCTATCCCGAGCATCTCTGGTACTTCAATCCGCTCGCCTGGCAGTTCCTGTTCGTCATCGGCGCCTGCGCCGGCCATGCGCGGGTCAGCCGAAAATGGCCCTTCCCGCACGGCACCTGGCTGTCGCGAGGCGCGGTGGCGCTCGCCGGCCTCTTCATCATCATCAATCTGAGCTGGCTCATCCACTGGCTCTGGGAGCCCTTCCCCGCCATCCTGGCGAAGCCGCTGCTCAGCTACACCATCGACAAGAGCGACCTCGCGCCGCTGCGGCTGCTGAACTTTCTGGCGCTGGCCCTGGCCACGGTCTATTTCGTGACGCCGGAAGCCGCCTTCCTGCGCTGGCGCATCCTCCGGCCCATCATTCTCTGCGGCCAGCATTCGCTCTACGTCTTCTGCCTCAGCATCGTGCTCGCGCTTTGCGCCCATTTCGTCTTGACCGAATTCTATGCCGCAATCCCCATGCAGATCCTGGTCAACCTCGTCGGCTTTGCGCTGATGATCGGCACCGCCTCGCTGCTCGCCTGGTATCGGGCGGCGAGCGGCGCGAGCGCGGCACGCTCGTCAGTCCCGGCGACACCCTCGGAGTAAGCGCGATGACGCGTCTTCCGCTGCTGTTCCTCGCCGTGGTGCTCTGGGCGCCGCAGGTGGTCGCGGCCGAGGCGCCGGATTGCCGCGTGCCGAGCGACATCCTCCAGGACGATCCGACGCTGCCGCTGGTTGCCGAGCGGCTCAAGCACAAGCAGCCGATCACCATCGTCGCCATTGGCGGCGCCACCACCGCCGGTGTCGCCGCCGCCAACCCCGCGCAGCAATCCTATGCCCATCGTCTCGAGGTGGTCTTGCGGCAGCGCTATCCCGACGTGCCGATCACGGTGCTCAACAAGGGCGTCGCGCGCGAGACGACGCAGGAGATGGTCGATCGCTTCGACCGCGACGTCTACGCGCCGTCGCCGACTCTGGTGATCTGGGAGACCGGCACCTTCGATGCCGCGCGCGCCGTCGATGTCGATGTCTTCGCCGGCGCGCTCGAAACCGGCATCGCCGCGCTGCAAGAGCATCATTTCGACATTCTCCTGATGAACATGCAATATAGTCGCAGTAGCGCTTCGATCATCGATTTCGCGCCTTACCTCGAGGCGATGGAACAGAGAGCCGACGTGGACGACGTCTATCTCTTCAGGCGATTTGAGATGATGCGATACTGGAGCGAGAACGACATCTTCCAATTCGCCGACGTCCCGCGCGAGCAGCGGGCGGCGCTTGCGGCCGAGGTCTATGACTGCCTCGCCCAGCGGCTCGCCGACGCCATCGAATACGCCGCCCGATGAGCGGCGCCCCTGGTGATGCGCGCTCTTCCCGCCGCCGGCCGATGCTGGCGGCCCTGGCGCTGATCGCCGTCGCTGCCGCCTTGCCGTTCCTCCTGGCGCCCGGCGGGCATAGCGCCGGCGCCGCGATCAATCGCTGCGCCATTCCGGCCGAGCTCGGCTCGTTCGGTGGGCCGTTGCCGCGCACGGGCGAGCGGCTGCGCGCGGGCGGGCCGCTCACCATCGTCGCCTTCGGCTCATCCTCGACCGCAGGCTATGGCGCGTCCCGCCCCGAGCGCAGTTATCCGAGCCGGCTCGCGGCGCTGCTCAAGGCGCAGTTTCCCCGCATCGCCATTCGCGTCGTCAACCGCGGGGTCGGCGGCGAGATGGCGCCACAGATGATGGCGCGGCTCGACCGCGACGTGCTGGCCGAGCGGCCGGACCTGGTCATCTGGCAGCTCGGCACCAACAGCGTGCTGCATGATCTCGACCCCGCCGGCGAGGCCAACTGGGCAAAGCAAGGCATCGCGCGGATCAGGGCCACCGGCGCCGATGTCATGCTGATGGATCTGCAATATGCACCGGCGGTGCTGCTCCATGCCCGCTACCGCGAGATGCTGCTGGTGATCGCAGCGGTGGCACGCAGCGAGGATGTACCTCTGGTCCGGCGCTTCGCCATGATGCGCCATTGGTCCGAGGATGGCGCGATGAGCTTACCCGCAATGCTAGCGCCAGACCGGCTGCATATGTCGGACCTGAGCTATGATTGCCTCGCCCGCCAAGTGGCGCGTGCCATTCTCGCCGCCCGCAACGAGCCGGTGACGGTCGCCGCCCGTCCCTAGACGGGTGCTATTGTTCAGCTTCGCTTTTCGCCGGGCTCGCGGCGGGGCACAGCGCGACTGCGGCGCGTGGGCGTGGGCGACGCGGCCGAGC
>JASHUO010000496.1 GCA_030039975.1 Alphaproteobacteria bacterium | reverse complement strand
CGTCGGGTCTGGTTGGATGATTGATTGGGGCCTGTGGTCGGGTCAAGCGGCAGGTTTGGCGGGCTCCGGGGCTTTGCCTTTTCGCAGGCTCTCGCCGGCGAGTTCGATGCGATAGGCGTTGTGGACGAGGCGGTCGAGGATGGCGTCGGCGATGGTGGGATTGCCGATGATCTCGTACCAGCGATCGACCGGCACCTGGCTGGTGATCATGATCGGTCGGATGTCGTGGCGGTCTTCGACGATTTCGAGGAGGTCGCGGCGCTGCTCGGCGCTGAGGGCCTCGGGCCCCCAGTCGTCGAGGATCAGCAGATCGACGCGGGCGAGCTGGCGCAGGATCTTGGTATAGCGGCCATCAGCGCGCGCGAGGGCGAGGGCTGCGAACAGCCGCGGCATGCGCAGATAGGAGACCGAGAGATCTTCCCTGCAGGCCTTGTGCCCGAGCGCGCAGGCGAGCCAGCTCTTGCCGACGCCGCACGGCCCGGTGATCAGCAGATTGTGTTTGGCACGGATCCAGTCGCAGCTGGCGAGCTTGAGGAAGAGGGCGCGATCGAGGCCGCGCGCGGCGCGGTAATCGACGTCCTCGATGGTGGCCGCTTGTCGCAGCTTGGCAGTGCGGGCGCGGCTCTCGAACCTCTTCTGGCGGCGCAAGGTGGCTTCCTGCTCGAGCAGCAAGGCCAGCCATTCGGCGTGATCGAGACTGCGCGCCTCGGGCCGTGACATGAGATCGCTGAAGCCCTTGGCCATGCCATGGAGGCCGAGCGCCAGCAACTGGTCGAGCGTGGGGTGGGCGAGCATGGATCGTCTCCTTCAGTGGAAGTAGTCGGAACCGCGCAGGTTCGGATGGGTGACGACGGCGTGCGGCTCGGCGGCCGTCGGCGGCGTGCGGTCGAGTTTGGTGGCGATGATCGAGGCGATGCTCTTGTAGGTGAGCGCGCCGATCGCGACGGCGCGGGCGGCGACCGTCTCGGCGCGGGCCCGGTCGAGATCCTTGAACAGCCGGAGGACGCCAAGGCAGGTGCGGAATCCCTGCTCCGGATGCGGCCGGTTGGCGAGGATGGCGATGACCAGCCCCTCGGTCTCGGGACCGATCGAGGCGCCCCAGCGGCGGAACCGCTCGGGCGTCCATTCGGCATAGCGCCGGTGAGAGCTCGGCATATGGGCGGGATCGGTGCCGTGCCGGCGGCCGCCGTAACGGCGCTCATGCACGGCGACGCGCTTGCCGCGGTGGAAGATCTCGACCATGCGGGCGGTCACACGGGTGTCGACCTGCTCGCGGATGAGCTGGTGCGGCACCGAATAGAAGAAGCCGTCGAGCTCGACGTGATAGTCGAGCGAGACGCGGGCGAAGCGCCATTCGGCGAACTCGTGACCGGTGTTCGGCAAGGGCGCCAGGGCGGCCCGTTCCATCGTCTCGAACAGATGTCGGCGGCTAACGCCGAGCCGGCGCATGACATGGACGTTGATGCGCTCGACGGCGCCGGCGATCGCCTGGTTCGCCTCGGCCAGCGAGAAGAAGATCTGGCGCCGCAGTCGGCCAAGGATATAGGTCTGGGCGAAGCGCACGCCGGACTCGACCTTCGCCTTGTCCCGTGGCCGCCTCGGCCGGGCCGGGAGGATGCCGACGCCGTAATGCGCGGCCATCATGCCGTAGCTGCGGTTGATCTCGGGGTCGTAGAACGACGCCTTGTTCACGCCGGACTTCAGGTTATCCGGCACGATGAGGCGCGGCACGCCGCCGAAGAAGCGGAACATGCGGACATGGGCGCCAATCCAGTGGGGCAGCGTCTGGGTCCAGGTCGCCTCGGCATAGGTGAAGCTCGAGGCGCCGAGCACGGCAACGAAGATCTCCGCCTCGCGGACGACGCCGGTCGCGCGGTCGACGATGTCGATCTTCTTGCCGGAATAGTCGACGAAGACCTTGTCGCCGGCCGCATGGTCCTGTCGCATGACCGGCGACAAGCGCCGCTCGAACTCACGGAACAGATCGCAGAACCGGCTTGTTATTCGGCGTGTAATTCTGACCCCCTGAGGCGGGGGATCGGCGTCCAAAATTGACCCCCTGAAGATCGAGCTGATGGTCTGCCTGCTCTGGGTTTGGAGCGGGCGGTGGGGGATGTTGGTTGTGGAGACGATCGGTCGGATCCGTCGGGAACATTTTGTTAAAGGCAAGACGATCAAGCAGATCGCCCGTGATCTGAAGCTATCGCGCAACACGGTGCGGAAGGTTTTGCGATCGGGCGAGACCGCCTTCGCGTATGAGCGCGAGGTGCAGCCGCGGCCGAAGCTCGGCCGCTGGCGCGCCGATCTCGATGCGCTGCTGGCGGCGAATGCGGCGAAGACCGGGCGCGAGCGCCTGACGTTGATCCGGATCTTCGAGGAGCTCCGAGGGCGAGGGTATGAGGGCGGCTACGATGCCGTGCGGCGCTACGCGCGGCGCTGGCGCAAGGAGCATAAGACCGCGACGACGGACGCCTACGTGCCGCTCAGCTTCGCGCCGGGCGAAGCCTATCAGTTCGACTGGAGCCATGAGGTCGTGCTGCTGAGCGGCGTGACGGTGACGGTCAAGGTCGCCCATGTCCGGCTGTGTCACAGCCGCATGCTGTTCGTGCGGGCCTATCCGCGCGAGACGCAAGAGATGGTCTTCGACGCTCACGACCGGGCCTTCGCTTTCTTCAAGGGCGCCTGCGCGCGCGGCATCTACGACAACATGAAGACGGCGGTGGAGACGGTCTTCGTCGGCAAGGACCGACTCTACAATCGGCGTTTCCTGCAGATGTGCGGGCATTATCTCGTTGATCCCGTCGCCTGCACGCCGGCCTCGGGCTGGGAGAAGGGCCAGGTCGAGAACCAAGTCGGGCTCGTCCGCGAGCGCTTCTTTACGCCGCGGCTGCGGTTCAAGAGCTACGAGGAGCTGAATGCCTGGCTCCTCGACCGCTGCATCGCCTATGCCAAGGCGCATCGCCATCCCGACTTTGCCGACCGGACGGTGTGGGAGGTGTTCGAGGCGGAGCGGCCAAAGCTTGTCCCCTATGCCGGGCGCTTCGACGGCTTCCATGCTCTGCCCGCCTCGGTTTCGAAGACCTGCCTCGTTCGCTTCGACAACAACAAGTACTCGGTCAGGGCGTGCGCGGTCGGCGGGCCGGTCGAGATCCATGCCTATGCCGACCGGATCGTCATCCGCCAGGAGGGGCAGATTGTCGCCGAGCACCGCCGCACGTTCGGCCGTGGCGAGACGATCTACGATCCCTGGCATTATGTCCCCGTCCTGGCTCGCAAGCCTGGCGCGCTGAGGAACGGTGCGCCCTTCAAGGACTGGGTGCTGCCCGGTGCCATGGAGCGCGTCAGGCGCAAGCTCGCGGGTGCCGCCGACGGCAATCGGCAGATGGTGAACATCCTCGCTGCGGTTCTGACCGACGGCCTGCCAGCGGTGGAAGCGGCCTGCGCCGCGGCGCTCGCCGATGGCGTCCACTCGGCCGACGTCATCCTCAACGTCCTGGCGCGGCGCCGCGATCCCGGCCCGCCGATCACCATCCTCACACCGGATGCGCTGAGGCTCCAGCACACGCCGATCGCCGATTGCGCCCGCTACGACCGCCTCAAGAGGGCTTGAGCATGGAAAGATCTGAGATCCTCGACATGATGGGCGACCTCAAGCTCTACGGCATGAAGGCTGTCTTCGACGAGATCGTTTCCACCGCCGTGAAGCGCCAGCACGAGCCGCAACGCGTTGTCGGCGACCTCCTCAAAGCGGAGATCGCCGAGAAGAAGGCGCGCTCGATCAAGTACCAGCTCACCATTGCCAGGCTGCCGCTCGCCAAGGATGTCGATGACTTCGATTTCGGCGGCACGCCGATCAACCGGGACCTCGTGCGCGATCTCGCCGGCGGCGGGTTCCTGGCCCAGCAGCGGAACGTCGTCTTTGTCGGCGGCACCGGCACAGGCAAGACTCACCTCGCGATCGCCATCGCCAGGAGCTGCATCCGCGCCGGCACCCGTGGCCGGTTCTTCAACTCGGTCGATCTCGTCAACCGGCTCGAGAGCGAAGCCCGTGACGGGCGCCAGGGCCGCCTTGCCGATTACCTCACCCGCATGGACTTCGTCATCCTCGACGAGCTCGGCTATCTACCGTTTGCGCAATCCGGCGGTCAGCTCCTCTTCCACCTGATCAGTCGTCTCTACGAGCGCACCTCGGTCATCGTCACCACCAATCTCGCCTTCGGCGAATGGCCCGCCGTCTTCGGCGCCGACGCCAAGATGACCACCGCGCTGCTCGATCGCCTGACGCATCATTGCGACATCGTCGAGACCGGCAACGAGAGCTGGCGCTTCAAGAACCGCGCCTGATCCCCCGCCCCGGACCCCACCCCCTGGGCTTGCCCAGGTGGGTCCACAGGCACCTCCCGCGCGCCGCTGCGTCAGACTCTTGCGGTCACTCCGCGGCGCGCGGGTCCCTCCTGTGGACTACCTGGACAAGCCCCGCTCCATACCAACGGGGGGTCAATTTTGGACGCCGATCGGGGGTCAAAATTGGAGGCCGATTGACACCTTTCTGTCGAGCGGCACCACAACGTCACGGGCCGGCGCATCAAGGTCAGGCTCATCGTCCCGTTTGAGCACACAGGAACTCTGGCCGCTCGCGAGGCTCACGATTACGCGCTCCAAAACCATGGGCGTTGGCGCGTCCCAATCCTTCGGCTTATCGACAGTGAGTTTGACGGTGCCGTCCTCTTTCTTGCCGACGCGGACCAGCGACATCGCACTATCGACGGCGCCGAGCAACGCC